>NZ_JRGN01000152.1 GCF_000775575.1 Planococcus sp. CAU13 | reverse complement strand
ATGAGCACTTTTCAGGATTCTATGATCACTCGGACTTTATTTCGCCGAAAATCTGGTGAATCCAGCAGCCGGGCGAAGAAGCAAGACTTATGGACGACTGCCGGCTGGGATTTTTAGGATATAATACAACTGAGAATTCATGTAGTAGAGAATAAAACAGAAGCAGCAAACCCTCCAGCGAAAGGATGAAACAAATGAAGAATTTTATCTGCACGACATGTGGTGTCCAAGCTGACATTTCCGCAGCTGAACCGGAGAATTGTACGATCTGCAATGAAGAAAGGCAGTATGTGAGTCCGGCCGGTCAAGCGTGGACGACGCTGGAAGAGATTATCCAGTCACAGACCTATAAAAATGAAATCGTGCCGGAAGAGGAAGGATTATTCGCCATTTCTACCTCGCCGGGATTTGCCATCGGGCAGACGGCTTATCTGGTGCAGGGGAAGAATTTTAATTTATTGTGGGACTGCATTACTTATTTAGACCCGAAGGCGATCGGCGAAATCAAGAAGCTGGGCGGCATCAATGCTATTGCATTGTCGCACCCGCACTATTATTCGACGCAGGTGGAATGGGCCGAAGCGTTTGATGCGAAGATTTACATCCACGAAGATGATGAGAAATGGGTGACGCGGCCAAGCGAACGGATCGTCTTTTGGTCAGGCGAATCGGTCCAGTTGGCAGAAGATATCCGTTTGCAACGTACCGGCGGCCATTTCAAAGGGGCAGCTGTAGCGGAGTGGAAATCAGGGAGCTCAGGCAAAGGGGTATTGTTCACCGGTGATATTATCCGCGTAGTGGCAGACCGCGAGTGGGTGACTTTCATGTACAGCTATCCGAACTTCATTCCATTGCCGGCATCAACTGTTGAGAGAATGGCGGAACAACTGGATGCCATTCCGTTCAACCGGATTTACGATGCATTCAACCGGATTGTGAAGGAAGATGCGGGAGCGGCAGTTCAGCGCTCGGCGAAGCGGTACGTTGCTGCGCTGAATGGCGAGCTTTTTGAGACGTAACAACTAATTGAAGATGACAAAAGGACTTCCATCTAAGCGGAAGTCCTTTCGTTTTTATTAATGTCACATTTTATTCGAATAAAAGAAATAAAATACTGTTCACACAATGACTCTTTCATTATTGCGAATAAAGAGGCTATAAAACCCAAATAGGAAAATGACATTCAGAACCAATAAGACACTCATCAGGATTGGAGCTATTCCAGGAATAAAGAAATAGCACAGCCCGGCCAAAGCGAATGTCATCATCATTAATACAACAACCATGCTCAGCCTTCTCGCAGGAAACTCAGCCTGCAAGCCTTCAATTAGGAAGGAAATTATGACGAATACCATAAACATCCCTGCAATGACAAAGCTCAACCCGATTAAAGAGACAACTGCCAAATGAGAGTCCATCGGCATGGTCAAAGGTGAATTTCCGGAAATATTCAGCAGGAAAAAGAGAATGCTGTGAAATATCATAAAGATGACATAAGGCTGAGCCTTCAATACCTTTTCATACTGACGCCCCAACTCCCGAACTCCAAAAAACAGCAATAGATATCCAATAATATTGGTTAAATAATATGCAATGCCGATATCGAGGAACTCAAAATTTGGTTTAAAGAATACAAAGAGTAATCCAAATAAAACATTGATCATAATTAGCCTCCTTCTTTACTTACCGATCAACAAACCTGCTGTTTCGAATGATGATTCCGGCTATAACGCCGACGATCAGTACAATAGCCGATATAAACCAGAAATTGGTGAACACATTCATGATATGGAACGGCGCTCTATGTGCATATACAGCCTTCAGCCACTGGCCGTCAACTTCTACAGCAATTGCTTCGGAAGCAGGGGTGCCTGCAATTTCATAATATTTGGTCCCTAATGGATAATAATTTGACGCATTGCCGTAATGATTGCCGGTCATGTCATCGGCCTGCGTCTCTACTTCCCCGATGACTTCTCCGACTTCATTTTCCTGCAGGAATTCTTCTTCCTTCACTTCATAGACATTCCCGTCCCAGACAACGAACCCGTAGGCCCAGCTCAATGCCTGTACGGAAGCAAAACATGTAAACATAAGCACGAGTGATAACAGAAAGATCTTTTTCATTGGCACCTCTGGTCAGAATTCTGTTTTATTTCATCGTAACAGAAAATTCTGGAAATAATAGAGGATTTTCCAAATAAAAGCTGAGCGACAGAAATGATATGGTACATTTAATGTAAATAAAAGACAGAGGGAACGGGGGATTTTTCATGGCATCGACAGAAAAAAGTATTCAAGCGGTTTACTCGCCGCCAAAACACATCGTTTCAGCAGCGACGATCGTATTGAATGACGAAGGGGAAATGCTGCTGATCAAAGGACCGCGCAGAGGCTGGGAAATGCCGGGCGGACAAGTCGAAGAAGGCGAGTCGCTGAAAGGCGCAGCTATTCGGGAAACGCTGGAAGAGTCGGGCATCGAAGTGGAAATCGTGAAGTTCTGCGGCATCTTTCAAAATGTGGAGGCATCCATCTGCAACACGCTGTTCCTGGCGAAGCCAGTGGGCGGCACGCCGACTGCCTCGTCAGAAAGTCTGGAAGTGGGATTCTTCCCGGTCGCTGAAGCGCTCGAAATGGTGACGTGGAAAAACTTCCGGGAGCGGATCGAGCTTTGCCTGAATGAAGAGGCAAAGCCTTTTCATGTGGAATTTTGAGTTCAAAACGCAGATATCACATGGAAATCTGCTGAACGCGCATATATTTTTTTAATCGCGCATAAAAATTTCTAATCGCGCACAAATTCTCCTCACCGCGCATAAAAAATTTTAATCGCACGCAAATCTTCCGGCCAGCCCATTTCCGCCTTTCTCCAAGCCCTAAAATCCAAAAGGAAGCTTTTCGCTGGGCGAAAAGCTTCTATATTAGAACCGGAAGTGACTTAAACTTCATTTTTCATTTTAAGAGCCCCACCGAAGCAGAATTTATATCATATTTGCTAAACAGTACGTGAAATTTGTCGATAAATAGGATGGACTACTAATTTTATTCTAGATAAATGCTTACAGAGTGAAGGCGTCTGGAACCGGTCTGCATATTTTTTGAGTGCAGAAAGATCGCGGAAGCTGCTTTGATAAGGATACGGCTCAGGCAAAATGGAGGCACTTTAATGGAGAGAGAACAAACGAGGTATTCCCGGCTAGCACATATTACGAAGTTAATAAACGCCAATACGGAATTGCGTCCGGTGATGGAGCATGTCACTACGGCAATTTCAGAAGAAATCGTCCGCTGTGATTCTGTGGGAATCTACTTGCCGCAGGAAGACGGAAGTTTCAGGGGATATGTCGGTAAGCCGGAAGTCATCAACGGCATGACGCTCGATATGCACGTGGTTGATACGGAATTTGATTTATTGGCAAAGGAAGTAATTGAGACACAGAAAACCATCTATATTCCCGACACGTCGAAAGATCACCGGCCGGATCCAAGAGCGGTTGCCGGTTTTGGCATAAAATCTTTGCTGGCGCTGCCCATTTCCTATGAGGGGGAATTGTTCGGGCTCGTGTTTTTGTTCGACTATGGCATTCCGATGAATCTGACGGAAGATGAAATCCAGACGGTCGAAGCCTACGTGAATATGGCGGGTGTGGCGATCAGGAACGCCAAGAATTTGACCCGCAAGGAAAATCTGCTTGCCGAGAAGCAGCTGCTGCTGGATCTGACACGTGATTTGTCCATGAGTTCTTCTATACAGGCTGTAATGGAGAAATGTTTTCATTACACCGGAATCGTTCTGAAAAACAACAATATCGGTGTCCATCTGCTGGATCCGTTGGCAGGGGCCAAAATAAAACCTGCCAGTTTAAGCGCAAAAAGTGAATGGAATAGAGATGAATGGCTGAAAAGGCATCATGAGCTGCGTTTTGATCCATCAGACGATCCTGTTTTCCATGAAGTGTTGCGCACGAAAAAGCCATTGCACATACCGAATGTCCGAAAAGATGAACGCGTGAATCAGGAAGTCTGCCGAACATTTGGCTTTGAAGAGATGCTGATGCTGCCGTTCGTGACGATGGGGGAAGTTTTAGGGGCACTGGTTCTGGTGAATTTTGAAAAAGATGTCCAGGGCTTTCATGAAGAGGATATTCAATGGGCCCAGTCCATTGCAGAAGCCACCGCTTCGACACTTTCGAATTTATTGTACATGGAAAAACAGGAAGTGCTGATTGAAGAACGAACGTCGGAAATCCGGATTAAGAATAACGAACTGGAAAATGTCATTGCTGAGCTGGAAAATCTCAGCCGCGAAAAAGAGCTGATTTTGAACGCTGTGGGCGACGGGATTTTCGGATTGGATCTGGACGGAAAGATTACCTTCTGCAATCCATCGGCGGTAGCCATGCTCGGTTACGAACAAGGTGAACTGATTGGGCAGTCCTACCAGATTATTTTAAATAAAGACAAGAACTTGAAGAAAAATTCCTTTTATGTGAAAGAAGACGTGAAGTTCCGGAAAAAGGACGGGGGCAGCTTCTTTGTCGAGTACGCTTTTTCCTCCATTAAAGAAGGCGAAAAAATCCTGGGCGAAGTTGTGACATTCAGGGATATTACGGACCGGAAACAACTGGAAGAAGAAATTACATACTTGGCGTATTACGACAATCTCACTGACCTGCCAAACCGCATCCTGCTGGACGATATCCTGGAAAAAGAGATAAAGAAGGCGGAGCGTGCGGGGCAGAAGCTGGCCGTCCTTTACTTGGATCTGGACCGGTTCAAGACAATAAACGACAGTCTGGGCCACAGCTGTGGAGATTTCCTATTAAGGGAAGTAGCGAAACGCTTAAACCGTGATGTTCCGGAGAGTGCAGTCGTTTCCCGGCGGGGCGGAGACGAATTCACCATTATCCTGCCGAATTTAGAGAGCAGAAATGAAGTAATCGAGCTGGTTGAAAGAATCGTCAATTCTTTTGCTGAACCATTTTTGCTGAAAGGGAATGAAGCCCACATCAAGACGAGCATCGGCATCAGCCTGTATCCGGAAGACGGGGATACGGCTGAAATGCTCATTAAAAATGCGGATGCGGCGATGTACAAGTCAAAAGAGAAAACAGGTACATATCACCATTTCTTCAAGAGCGAGATGAGTGAGAGGAATTTCGAAAATATCACGCTGGAAAATGCGCTATACAAGGCACTTGAGAATAACGAGCTGGTCATTTATTATCAGCCGCAGATTGACAGCCGGACGGGCGGCATCATGGGGGCGGAAGCGCTGCTCCGGTGGAATCATCCACTGAAAGGCATGATTTCGCCGCTGGACTTCATCCCGCTTGCCGAAGAAACCGGTTTGATTGTGCCGATCGGAAAATGGGTGCTGCTGAATGCGTGCAGGCAATTAAAGGAATGGCATGTGCGCGGATTCAAGGACATGACGGTTTCGGTGAATTTGTCCGGCAGGCAGTTTGAGGAAGACGACCTGATTCCGATGGTCAAAAGTATTCTTGCGGAGACAGCGCTGGCTCCTGAATATCTCCACATTGAATTGACGGAAAATCAAATCTTTAAAAATACCGAAGTGACAATCGACAAAATGCGTGAGCTGAAAATGCTTGGCGTGAAAATCGCGCTGGACGATTTCGGCACAGGTTATTCTTCACTGGGCTACCTGAAGAATTTCCCGATCGATACACTGAAAATAGACCGCTCCTTCATGTTCGATATCATCAAATACAAGGACAATGCGGCGATTACGAGTACGATCATCACGCTCGCCCAAAACTTGAGCCTGAATGTCATCGCGGAAGGCGTCGAGACGGAAGAGCAGATCGCTTTCCTGAAAGAGAGAAATTGTTACATCATGCAGGGCTTCTATTTCAGTAAGCCGATCGAAGCGGGAATGTTTGAGGAGAAATATCTGAGTTTTGTGTAGGTGTTAAAGAGATGTTGAAATCGAACGTCAGATTTCGGCGCCTCTTTCTGCATTTCCGGAAAGTCATAAGGAAATTTCGAAACTTAACCCGCACACAATCGTAATACAATTGAGGTGAAACAACATGGACTACATATTAAAAGAACCGGCACGTAAAATCTCACCGAAAATCATCCCGATCTGGCGTATAACCAATACGATCGGGCACGGCTCGTTCCTCTTGGGATTCGGCGCGCTGCTTGCCGCGAGTCATTATTGGGACTGGTATAACTGGGTCAACATTACTTTATACGTTCTGATCGGCATCACCGTTTTATCGGCGATTTTCAGCATATTCATTGAACCAATTTTCGTGCAGCGCACGTGGCGCTATGATGTCGATGAGAATTTCATTCAGCTGAAGCATGGCCGCTGGAATGTGGAACATACCATCATTCCGATGGCGAAAATCGAGTATGTGATGACGGACCAGGGACCGTTCCTGCGAAAAGCCGGCCTTTATTCATTGAAAATCGGCACGACCGCATCGAGCCATACGATTCCCGCCATTCCGCAGGAAGAAGCGCTGGCGCTGCGTTCGCAGATTGCGTCCTATGCCAACGTGAAAGAAGATGATTCGTTTGAATAAAACCAGTGACGCCAAACGCTATCATCCGGCTTATCTGCTTGTGGAACTTTTCGCCTTTCTTCGCAATAGTTTCTTCTTTATTTTATTTCTGTTCATCTTCAATTATGGCGTAACGGAAGGGTGGATTTTCTGGGCAAAAATCGTATTCGTGGTCGCGGCTGCGTTCACGGTCGGGAAGATTTTCCTGTCATGGTGGCTGCATACGTATGAAGTTGACAGCAAATCCATCACGTTGCGTGAGGGTGTATTCGTCAAGAAAGTAAGGACAATTGCGTTCGACCGCGTACAAAATAAGAAGACGTCGACGACTTTCATCCATAACTGGTTCGGGCTGACGTCATTGACTCTTGAAACGGGGACTTCGAGTGAAGACGCATCGGTGCGGTTTCCTGTTTTGAAAAGGCAGGAAGCCGACGACATCGTCCATGCGATTGAAAGAGGGACCGCAAAAGTGGCTTTGCCGGCTGAACAGGAAGACGGCGAAGAAGCTGAAGGACTGGAGGCGCAGCCGCCAAAAACGGAGCGCCGCGAATACTTCCGCTCGACACAGCGGGACACGCTGCGCGCCGCTTTCACGTCGCTCAGCTTCCTGGCCATTTTTCCGCTTCTCCTGGCGCTGTATTTCCAGATTGATGATTTCTTCTCGCTGGAAGATGAAGCGGAAAACGTCTTCCTTTATTTCGCTGACCATCTGTGGCTGCTCGCCCCGTTGTTTGTCGTCGCGATTTTAATTTCTTCCGTGATCGGTTATGTGCAGACGACGATCCGCTACGGCAATTACCGGATCGAAGCGGACCGCGACCGGATTTACATTACGCGCGGAGTCGGGCAGGTCCATACATTTACGATTCAGCGCAATAAAGTGCAGGCGATTCAAATTGAACAGCCGCTGCTGAAACGGCTGTGGGGCATTGTTGAGATCAAACTGATCAGTGCGGAAGCGATGAGCGTTGAAGAAGGGCCGGCGACCAATTCGCTCTATCCGTTCATGAAGACGAAAGAGGCCTACAGATTACTGACGGAACTGCTGCCGCAGTACACAGTGCAGGATAATCTGCGGCGCCTGCCGCGCAACACAATCTGGCTGAAGCTGATTCGGCCGTATTACGTTACGGCCATTGCGCTTGCCGCTCTGTGGTTCATCCGGCCATCGCTTCTGTGGGTTGCCGGAATCCTATTCGCGCTCAGCGTCGGCAGCCGGCTGTTTGATTATTTCTTTACGCGCTATGCGCTTGAAGGCGATTCGATCCAGATCCGGACGGGCGGTTTCACGACGACGACGTTCATTACCCGCCGGGAACGGATCCAGGAAATCGAAGTAAGCCAGTCGCGGCTGCAGCGTGCGTTTGGGGTCGGCAGTCTCGGCTTTACGAACCGCGCAAAACCGATTCACGTCAGTTCGATCCAGGATGTGCCGGACGAACTGCGCCATGAATTCAAGCACTGGTTCGTGCAGCGCAGAGTTAAATTGGAATAAATATAGAAAAGCGACAGCGAGAGATGGCCAAACTTGTTTGGACCATCTCTTGCGACGAAGCAGCGCAGCGATGCAGGAG
>NZ_JRGN01000011.1 GCF_000775575.1 Planococcus sp. CAU13 | reverse complement strand
GGAGCTGAACGGGCCGCTTCCGCTTTTCGAAATAAAATAAAACCTCCCACAGGAAATTGCGGGAGGTCTGAAAGGACGCCATAAAAAGACATGCGCATCCAGCCTGTCCTCGCAAGCTTATGGGTGTTTCATGAAGGCAGGTCTCCTGGCTCGTGATCATCGCATTCTGCGCCTTCCCGGAACTTTGTTCCAGTGGCAATTGCAGAGAGCTCACACTTACAGTGGCGGGACCGCACCGGATTCGAACCGGCTTCCCTTTTAACTCATGTTCTTAGACATAAGCACCTTTATGATTGGTATTCAATTTTACTTTCCTATTTCATTATACAGAAAACTTTCTGAATGTCTCTTACATTTTTTCCGGTGCATCGACGCCGACTGTTTTCAATGCGTTGGCAAGCGTGGTCTTTACCGCTGTGATCAGGGCCAGACGCGCACGCGTCATCTCTTCGTTGGAAGCATCCAATACTTTATTGGCATTATAGAAGCTGTGGAACTGGGAAGCCAATTCATGGATATACGTTGTCACCCGGTGCGGCGCGCGCTGTCTCGCAGCTTCTGCGATGACCTGCGGGAAATCGCCGATCTTCTTCAATACGTCAACTTCTTTTTCGCTGCTCAATAAATGAAGGTGTTCAGTTGAAGCCGTGAATCCCTGCTCTTCCGCCTGGCGCAGAATGGAAGCGATGCGGGCGTGTGCGTACTGTGCATAATAGACAGGGTTTTCATTGGACTGCGAAACCGCCAGATCCAGATCGAAGTCCATATGCGTGTCGCCGGAGCGCATCGCGAAGAAGTAACGGACAGCATCCAGCCCGACGAGCTCAACCAGTTCACGCAGCGTCACCGCTTTGCCGGTACGCTTGCTCATTTTCATCTTTTCGCCGTCTTTATACAGCTGCACCATTTGGATGATGCTCACTTCCAGCGTATCGCGGTCGTAGCCGAGCGCTTCGATTGCCGCTTTCATGCGCGGAATATAACCGTGATGATCTGCTCCCCAGACGTTGATCAGCTTGTCGAAACCGCGTGTCAGCTTGTCATCGTGGTAAGCGATATCCGGCATTAAATACGTATACGTTCCGTCGTTCTTGATCAGGACGCGGTCTTTGTCGTCGCCGAATGTCGTTGAACGGAACCAGGTTGCGCCGCCTTCTTCGTATATATGTCCATTGGCGCGAAGTTTATCCAGCGCAATGTCGATTTCGCCTTTTTCATATAGAGACGTTTCCGAGAACCAGACGTCGAATTCGACACGGAAATCAGCCAGATCTTTCTGTAGCTTCGCAAGTTCCACTTCGAGGCCGTGGCGGCGGAATTCCGCGTAGCGCTCTTCGTGGGTCATGTCGAGGAATTTGTCGCCATATTCGGCCACAAGCCCTTTCGCGATATCAATGATATCCTGGCCGCGGTAGCCGTCTTCCGGCATGCTGTCACCTTGGCCAAGCTCCTCGAAATATCGCGCTTCAATCGACAGCGCAAGGTTATTAATTTGGTTTCCAGCATCGTTGATGTAGTATTCGCGGGATACATCGTAGCCTGCCAAATCCAGTACGTTGCACAGCGAATCGCCGACGGATGCACCACGGGCATGGCCCAGGTGAAGGTCGCCTGTCGGATTGGCCGATACAAACTCGACCTGGATTTTTTCACCTGCACCAGAATTCGTGCGGCCATAGTTTTGCTGCTGCTCGAGCACCGTTTTCACAACATCGAGAAGATAGTCTTTTTTGATGGTGATATTAATGAATCCCGGACCGGCGATTTCAATTTTCTCGATATTCGCCGCTTCTTTATCGACATTGGCAACAATCGCTTCCGCAATCACTTTCGGCGCTTTTCTCGCCACGCGCGTCAATTGCATCGCGATATTGGTGGCATAATCGCCGTTTGCTTTGTCTTTCGGCGATTCCAGGTGGACATCCACCCCTTCTTCTGTCAGTTCCGCTTTCTTCACGGCATCTGCTATCGCTAGTTTAATGGCGTGCTGAACTTTTTCAACTGCATTCATCATTTAGCCTCCAAAAATAGAATTTCCATTTCATATTCGCCCGCATGATCGCCGCCGAGCGCCAGATCATACCGCACTTTAAAATGAGTGCCGCTCATCGACAATTCATGCGCCGTCGTCGTCAGCATGAATGAACCCTGTTCATTCGTCAGGTTGCCGGTCTGCTCTTTATGCAATAAAAACGGCAGCCTCATCTGAAGTCCGCCGCTTCTCATGATCACCGCTTCTTCTTCATTGAATTTCACAATGGTCCGGATTTCAAGTTCATCCTGCTGCTCCCGGTATTGCAGATACCAGCGGTTGTTTTTCTCCGTCAATGTCCCATAGGATTCAAGATTCATCACTTGCTCATCCATATCCGGCTGGCGGATGGTTGTCGTCAGTCTGATATTCACTGATTTTTCCAGTATTGCCGCCTCCCCGTTCAATAATAACCTTTATATTATAGCCCGAACCGGCTGCTCTTTTCAATTAAGTTTCGATTTGAGGATGAATGAAAACCAACTGGAGATTGTATCAGCGATTTTTTGGGGTTTATCAGTGATTTTTCATACTTTATCAGCGATTCCAATTTTTATCGTCGATTTTTGGATGTTTATCGTCGATTC
>NZ_JRGN01000158.1 GCF_000775575.1 Planococcus sp. CAU13 | reverse complement strand
TGTGGGAACCTGGTCCAAAGCGCCGAAGCGTTTAAAAAAAGTAATTACTTTTCTCAAACGTATTCAGCAGAACAAAAAGCGTAATGGGGCCGGATATGTTACAATTTTGGGAGATGGAACACCGTAGAAAGAGGGACTGTCATGAATTCAGATAAATATGTTGTCGTCGACATTGAGACGACTGGCCATTCCCCTGCTAAAGGTGATCGGATTATTCAAATGGCAATCGTAACGATTGAAAATGACATAATTACGGATACATATATGAAATTTATAAACCCGGAACGCAAAATACCTATGTTCATCCAGGATTTGACCGGCATTTCAGACGAGGATGTCGCCAATGCACAGCCGTTTGAATTCCATGCAGCGGAAGTTTACGAAAAGCTGCAGGATGCGATTTTCGTCGCCCATAACACCAATTTCGATTTGCCGTTTCTGCAGAAGGAACTGCAGCGCAGCGGCCAGCCGAAATGGCACGGGCTGACGATGGATACGGTGGAATTATCGCGCCTGCTTTATCCGACTTCAATCAGCTATAAACTGCAGGATATTACAGCGGATCTGAATATCGCGCTCGGCAATGCACACCGCGCTGACGATGACGCCTATGCCACAGCCGAGCTGTTCATGCGCGCAAAAGAAGATCTTCAGCAGCTGCCCTATGAAACATTGGCATTGCTGCACAAGCGCTCATTCCAGCTGAAATCCGATCTGTCACGGCTGCTTTATGAAGCGACAGCCCTGAAAAGAGATTCCCACCACAGTGAAATGGATCAATTTAAAGGCGTGCCTTTAAGGCTGCGGCAGCTGCCTGCTGACAGGAAACGGGATAATTATATACAGAAAACGGATTGGCATGACAGGCTCAGTGAAGTTCTGCCAAATTTTGAACGCAGGGAAAGCCAGATCGAGATGATGTCTGCGATACATGAAACGCTGGAAAATGCCGATGAAATGATTATCGAAGCTTCCACAGGCATGGGGAAAACCATCGCCTATCTTTTGCCGGCTGCGAATCATGCCCTTGCAACGGGAAGGCAGGTACTGGTCAGCACATATACAACGCATCTTCAGGATCAGCTGCTGTCGAATGAAGCCGGCATTGTCGAAAAATTCATCGGGGAAAAAGTCTCCATTGCACTGATTAAAGGACTGGGCCATTATATTGATCTCACGCGCTTTGCCGAAATTCTTCGCGGTGAAGACGAATCCTATGATGAGACATTCACCATCATGCAGATCCTAATCTGGCTGACAAAGACGTCGACCGGTGATTTAAATGAGCTGAATGTTTCCAGCGGCGGCCAATTATTGCTGGATAAAATCCGGCGCACCCACACAAGAAGGCCGGACCGTGAAGAGAAAGTCTACGATTTTTTTGAGTTTGCACTGGAACAGGCCAGAAAAGCAGACATCATTGTAACGAATCACGCATTTCTGCTCAATCAGCCGAATTCTGCCAATTCGCTCCTGGAAAGGGTCGATGCGATCATTTGGGACGAAGCACACCAGGCCGTTCAGGCTGCGGTTCTGCAATATGAGAAAACGTTTGTCTATACTCAATGGAAGTATATTTTCGGGCAGATCGGCACGTCTGAAGAAAGGCAATTGTATTCTAAGCTGAAAGAGGCTGCTGACAGCACCGGCTTCGCGAGCGCTGCAGAAATGGTTCGTCTGGACTCGCTGTTCATCGGTTTTACCGTTGCTTTTGACCGTATTGCCGCACTGCTTTCAATGGAATTTGCTGAGAAATTCAAAGCACGCAAGCACAAGAAGAATTCCCTGCTTCTCAGCGAATTGTCTTACCATCACGAAGATTTCGCTGAACTTCTCCGCCTGCTGAATGAATGGATTGATCTGTCCCAGACCATTCTGCAAAAAGCCGGGAAAATTTCGGAAAGATCATCGGAAGAACAATTGGTTATCGCAGATTGGCGTTATTGGACACAGGAATTGATGCTGAAGGCAGTGGAATTCAGTGAGATTTTTGTTTTCCCTGTCAACGATGAAGTCAGCTGGATTGAAGGCGATCTGCGCAGCCTTCCGAACAGCCTGTCGCTCTATAAACGTCCGTTTGAAGTGAAATCTATCATTGAACGTGTAACCGGGCCGGTGCGCGGGCAAAAAGGCATCATTTGGCTGTCCGGCACCATGACAGTTCCATCGAATGACCGTTTCATTGTGAGGCAGCTGGGTGTACCGGACTCTGTGGCCGTTACAAAATATGAGCCGCCCAAAGATTTCTATCAGGGGGCGAGAGTATTTGTCATCGACGATATGCCGGATATCCAGCAGGTTTCCCAAAATGATTATATTGAGGCAGTAGCCGATGCGGTCATCCGTACCGTCCTTGTGACGGAAGGCCGCTGTTTCGTTTTATTCACGTCACAGGATATGCTGCGCAAAACGGTTGATCTGATCCAGGACACCGGACTGCTGGACGACTATATGCTGTTTGCTCAGGGGATTTCATCGGGCAGCCGCATGCGTTTGCTGAAATCATTCCAGCGGTTCCAGAAATCCGTGCTTTTCGGCACAAACAGTTTCTGGGAAGGCGTCGATGTTCCTGGCGATGCGCTGCGTGCAGTGGTAGTGGTCAGGCTGCCGTTCACTTCGCCGGATGAACCGGTTTTCAAAGCGAAATCCGAATTGATTTCAAAAGAAGGCATCAATCCTTTTATCCACTATGCTCTGCCTGAAGCGGTGCTCCGCCTGAGGCAGGGATTCGGCCGGCTGATCCGGTCCAAAAATGACCAGGGGCTTTTCATCGTACTCGACCGCCGCATTGAAACGAAATCTTACGGACAGGAATTTCTCGACGCCCTGCCGAAAGTCGGCGTATCAAAAGTGTCTTTGGAAAAGATGGTAACGGATATTGAACATTGGTATAATAAGCAGTGAAAAATGAAAGGAAGGTCGGTTGGATGGAGTCCAAAATTGAAGTGCTTTCTACAGTAAATATTGCATATCAGCCGGATTTATACAAAATCGTCGATGTCCTGAACCGCACATTGAAGCACGATAATCTGATGTTCGGGCTTGCACTTGATAAAGAAGATCCGGAGAAAGCGGTCTTCACGATCTACAAAACATAGGTTCAGGTGATGAAATGAAGCAATGGATCATATTTATAGTAAGTTTTATGTCTTTTTTGGCAATTGTGCTCACCATATTAATACTGATACTTGGCAACAGCCCTTTTTCCAATGCGGAAAACAAAGCGATCGCCCAGGTAAAAGATGAAAACAGGCTTACTGAAATAAACAGGTCATATGTATATTCGAATAAACAAAAATCAGTTACCGTCATCGGAACAGATGAAGAAGGACAGTTGAAAGCAGTCTTCGTGCCGATTGATGGCGAAGAAATGGCCGAAACATCGCTGGAAGGAAAAATCACTCCCAAACAGGCGCGGGGAATCGCTCTTGACGGTATGGACGTAAAAGAAGTGCTCCATACAAAACTGGGCATTGAGGACAATAATGTCGTTTGGGAAGTCGTTTTTCTTACAAAAAATTACAAACTGAATTATGTATATATTTCAGCCGATGACGGTTCTGTCTGGAAAAGGATTTTGAATTTGTAAAGGAGCTGAAGCGGTATGATCAACCTGGCAAAACGCGTGGGTACATTGACGCCTTCAACGACATTGGCCATTACAGCCAAAGCCAATGAACTGAAAGCGCAGGGAGTGGACATCATCGGACTTGGGGCTGGTGAACCGGATTATAATACACCCGAAAATATTTTACAGGCGGCTTATCAATCAATGCTGGACGGCAAAACGAAATACACACCTGCAGGCGGTCTGCCTGCTTTAAAGGAAGCAATCATCCAGAAATTGCAGCGGGACCAGCAGCTGAGCTATTCACCAAATGAAGTGATGGTCGGTGTGGGGGCAAAACACGTGCTCTATACCCTGTTCCAGGTGCTGCTCGATAAAGACGATGAAGTCATTATTCCGATACCTTACTGGGTAAGCTATCCGGAACAGGTGAAACTGGCTGAAGGGGTTCCGGTATACATAGAAGCAACGGCCAGCCAAAATTACAAAATTTCGGCCCAGCAATTGCGTGAAGCGATCACAGACCGGACGAGAGCGGTCATGATCAATACGCCGAGCAATCCGACAGGCATGATTTATTCAAAAGAAGAATTGCAGGAATTGGCGGAAGTATGCCGCGAAAGAGACATCCTCATCGTATCAGATGAGATTTACGAAAAATTGGTCTATGGCGATGTGGAACACGTTTCCATTGCCACTTTATCCGACGATGCGAAAAAGCGTACCATCATTGTCAATGGCGTTTCAAAATCCCATTCCATGACCGGCTGGCGCATCGGCTATGCGGCAGGAGATGCCGAATTGATAAAAGCGATGACAGACCTGGCCAGCCATTCCACTTCCAATCCCACAACCACTTCGCAATATGCGGCTATTGAAGCATATAACGGATCACAGGACGCTGTGGAGGAAATGCGCCGGGCGTTCGAAGGCAGACTGGAAGAGATTTTCCCGAAACTGGAAGCAATTCCAGGATTTAATATAATACGCCCGCAGGGGGCATTTTATTTATTGCCTGATGTATCCGAAGCAGCCGAGAAAACAGGATTTTCTTCGGTTGATGAATTTGTGGAAGCGCTGCTGACGGAAGCGAATGTAGCGGTGATTCCGGGTTCAGGCTTCGGTGCACCTTCTACCATCCGCCTGTCATATGCCACTTCACTGGAAGCTTTGAACGAAGCAGTGGAGCGCATCAGCAAATTCGTGTCAGACAGATGGCAGTAATAACATTGAAAACATATTCTTGGAGGCTAGTGCAGGTATGAAAAAAATTACAATTGCCGAAATGGCTAAATATGAAGGTCAAACGATTAAACTGGGCGCCTGGATCGCCAATAAACGCTCAAGCGGTAAAATTGCGTTTCTTCAATTGCGCGATGGATCAGGATTTGTACAGGGAGTAGTAGTGAAGGCGGAAGTCGGCGAAGATACTTTTGCTGCGGCAAAAGCGCTGACACAGGAAACATCCCTGTATGTAACAGGCGAAGTGAAAAAAGATGAGCGCTCGGCGTTCGGCTACGAATTGGCCGTTACGGGGATTGAAGTGATCCATGAAGCAAAAGATTTCCCGATCACCCCAAAAGAGCACGGCACAGAATTCCTGATGGACAACCGTCATCTATGGCTGCGTTCCCGCAAACAGCACGCCATCATGAAAGTGCGCAACGAAATCATCCGTGCGACGTATGAATTCTTCAATGAAAACGGTTTTGTCAAAGTGGATCCTCCAATTTTGACCGGTTCTGCACCTGAAGGAACTTCTGAACTTTTTGCCACAAAATATTTCGATGAAGATGCATTCTTATCCCAGTCCGGACAGTTGTATATGGAAGCTGCAGCCATGGCTCTAGGAAAAGTGTTCTCGTTCGGCCCGACTTTCCGCGCCGAAAAATCGAAAACACGCCGCCACTTAATCGAGTTCTGGATGATCGAGCCGGAAATGGCTTTCGTGGAACATGCAGAAAGCCTGGAAGTCCAGGAACAATTCGTGTCCCACATCGTGCAGTCCGTTCTTAAAAACTGCAAACTTGAATTGGACCGCCTTGGCCGCGATACATCAAAACTTGAAAAAATCCAGGCGCCATTCCCGCGCATCACTTATGATGATGCGATCAAATGGCTGAATGACAACGGTTTTGACGACATTGAATGGGGCGACGATTTCGGAGCGCCGCATGAAACGGCAATTGCCGAATCATACGACATGCCTGTTTTCATCGTCAATTACCCGATCGGCATCAAGCCTTTCTATATGCAGCCGCATCCGGAGCGTGATGATGTCGTGCTGTGCGCCGATTTGATTGCGCCTGAAGGTTATGGTGAAATCATTGGTGGATCAGAACGGATCTACGATTACGAGTTAATGAAAAAACGCATCCAGGAACATAATCTCGACGAATCAGCTTATGCGTGGTACCTTGAACTCAGCAAATATGGCGCAGTGCCGCATTCTGGATTCGGCCTGGGCCTTGAACGCACAGTGGCATGGATTTCAGGAGCAGAGCACGTCCGCGAATCCATCCCATTCCCACGTTTGCTGAACCGTTTGTATCCTTAAAGAATACGATAGCATTAGATGAATTCGCTGCAGAAGGACGCTTTCCGCGGGGAGCGGCCTGAGCCTCCT
>NZ_JRGN01000137.1 GCF_000775575.1 Planococcus sp. CAU13 | reverse complement strand
TACGCTCTAGCCAGCTGAGCTACGCCGCCTTGTTGAAACGGACAATTCATATCATACTATAAAGAACAGCAACAAGTCAATTGGCGTTTGAAAAAATTATCACTCCAATAAAACAGCAGAACGCACACGCCGATGGAGGGAAACAAGTGAAGAGTTTTCATGAACAAATGGCTGATTATTTAACGAAGCATAATCTTCTGGAATCTGGAGACCGTGTTCTTCTGGGCTGTTCGGGAGGAATTGATTCGATGGTGCTGCTGCATTACCTGAAATCCCAGGAAAAAGCACTCGAAATCAGAGTCGAAGCCATCCATGTCAACCATATGCTGCGCGGAGAAGAGTCAGCCGCGGACCGGTTGTTCACAGAGCAGGTGTGCAGGCTATGGGAGATTCCCTGCCACAGCAGTGATATTCCGATTCCTGCCATCCTTAAAACGGTGGGAGGGAATAAACAGCAAGTTTGCCGGGTTGAACGATACAAATATTTCGCTGAAATAATGGAACAGACCGGTGCCACGAAACTGGTTACCGCCCATCATGCAGATGATCAGCTGGAGACGATCCTTATGTCCGGTTTGCGGGGGACATTGCAATCCGGTTCTTTCGGAATGCCTGCCATCCGTCCTTTTGAAGGCGGCATGCTGATTCGTCCGCTGCTGGCGGTGACCAAACAGGAAATTGCTGATTATGCAGAAACTTTTAATATTCCTTACAGAGAAGATTCGAGTAATGCGGAAAATACGTATACCCGCAACAGAATCCGAAAAAATGTAGTACCTGAATTAAAAAAAGAAAACGCTGACGTATCGAAACAGTTTGTGGAATTGTCCGACAGTCTGCAGGAGGACCAAAACTTCCTCATGGAATTGGCCCAGGAAAAACTGGAACTGCTTGTCTCAACGGATGAACATGGAACTGTGCTGTCAGCCGAAAGATTCAGATCCCATGCATCTGCTTTACAAAAAAGAATGGTTCTACTACTATTAAACTATCTATATGGCAGTGAGCAAGTAATTGTCACAAGACAGCTTGCCGAACAAGTGCAGGACATGATGCAAAGCTCTTCCGGCACCGTTTTTCTGCATTTGCCGCAGCACTATAGAATGATTCGGCAATATGATCGTGTTTTATTCAGCCGGCGTGATTCTGAAGCCGTTTCCGAAGAGTTCCATTCTTCAATTACTGATGAATGGACAGGAGCGGTGAAGAATTTTCGTTATAAACTGCTTCCTGTGCAACAATTGAGGGAACAGGAAGATGCCATTGCATGGTATTTTTCTGAATCGGCCGAACCCCAGCTGCAGATTCGCAGCAGGCTGCCGGGCGATCGGATCCATTTGTCCGGCATGGCCCATTCCAAGAAAGTGGCCAGGCTGATGATTGATGAAAAAGTTCCAGCCCCTCTCCGGAAAGGCTGGCCCGTCATCACTGACAGCAACGGGGAAGTATTACTTGTGCCGGGCTTGCGCCCGTCACGGCATATTAGCCGCTCCCGGCGCCCCCAGGATAATTGGGTGCTGATGGAACAAAAATGTGAAGATCGCGAAAGCGAATTATAGGAGGTCCACTTATGTTACAGAAAGACATCGAAGAAATATTGATCTCTGAAGAACGGCTTCAGGAAAAAGCTCGTGAACTCGGAGAGGCCTTAACAAACGATTACAAGGATAAGTATCCTTTGGCAATCGGCGTACTGAAAGGTGCAATGCCATTTATGGGAGATTTGATGAAGCGTTTCGATGGTTACGTTGAAATGGACTTCATGGACGTCTCAAGCTACGGCAATGCCACAGTTTCTTCAGGAGAAGTAAAAATCATTAAAGATTTGAATGCCAGCGTAGAAGGCCGGGACCTGCTGATCATCGAGGATATCATTGACAGCGGCCTGACGCTCAGTTACCTGGTGGACCTCTTCAAGTACCGCAAAGCGAATTCCATTAAAATTGTGACGCTGCTGGACAAGCCAAGTGGACGGAAAGTGGATTTGAAAGCGGATTACATCGGTTTTGAAGTCCCTGACGCTTTTGTGGTCGGGTACGGCCTTGATTTTGCGGAAAAATACCGCAACCTGCCTTATATCGGAATTCTCAAGCCAGAGGTTTACAGCGAATAACAGGAATGGACATAAGTAGTTCACAGTCTGCCAAATCACCTCATCAGACGAGTGCTTATCGTTGTATGCTTAAATGTTCCTATGTTAGTATTTAGTATAGTTTTGGGAAACTTTTGTGAGGAGGCTCGGGATGAATCGAATATTTCGATACACCATATTTTATTTACTGATTTTCCTAGTTATTATCGGTATTCTGGGGACATTTAATAATAGTGGACAACCAACTGAAGATTTAGGATACAACGAATTTTTGCAGGCTTTGGAAAGTGGACAGATTAAGGAAGTAACCATACAGCCTACGTCCATGGTTTACCAAGTGACGGGATCATTGGATAATTATGAAGATGATCAGTCGTTTGTAACGAACATACCTTTGGAAAATGAAGCTTTGATGAATCAGATCGACGAAGTTGCGAGAGCCGGCGATACGGATATCAATTATCTCGAAGCACCGCAGACGAGCGGTTGGGTTTCATTCTTTACTGGCATCATTCCCTTCATCATCATCTTCATCCTTTTCTTCTTCTTGCTAAATCAGTCACAAGGCGGCGGAGGCGGCCGTGTGATGAACTTCGGCAAAAGTAAAGCGAAGCTGTATGACGATCAGAAGCAGAAAGTGCGCTTTGATGATGTAGCTGGAGCGGATGAAGAGAAACAGGAACTTGTTGAAGTTGTTGATTTTCTGAAAGATCCGCGCAGATTCGCTGATATTGGTGCACGCATACCAAAAGGGATCTTGCTTGTCGGACCTCCGGGTACCGGTAAAACATTGCTAGCCCGTGCGGTTGCAGGAGAAGCGGGTACTCCGTTCTTCTCAATCAGTGGTTCGGATTTCGTGGAAATGTTCGTAGGGGTCGGGGCATCACGTGTCCGTGACCTGTTCGAAAACGCCAAGAAAAATGCACCATGTATCATTTTCATTGATGAAATCGACGCAGTTGGACGTCAGCGTGGCGCAGGCCTCGGCGGCGGACACGACGAACGTGAACAGACATTGAACCAATTGTTGGTTGAAATGGATGGTTTCGGAGCGAACGAAGGAATCATCATCATCGCAGCAACAAACCGTCCGGACATCCTGGACCCGGCACTTCTGCGCCCTGGCCGTTTCGACCGCCAGATCACAGTTGGCCGTCCGGATGTAAAAGGGCGCGAAGCAGTATTGAAAGTTCATGCACGCAACAAGCCGCTTGACGAAACTGTGGATATGAAAGCAATCGCTCAGCGCACTCCAGGATTCTCAGGTGCCGATCTCGAGAACTTACTGAACGAGGCAGCACTGGTTGCAGCCCGCCGCAGTAAACTTAAAATCGATATGTCCGATATTGATGAAGCAACGGACCGTGTCATCGCGGGACCTGCCAAAAAGAATCGGGTCATTTCGAAAAAAGAACGCAATATCGTTGCTTACCACGAATCAGGCCATACAGTTATCGGCCTGGTATTGGATGATGCCGATATCGTCCATAAAGTAACAATCGTCCCTCGCGGCCAGGCTGGCGGTTATGCCGTCATGCTGCCAAGGGAAGACCGTTACTTTATGACAAAACCGGAATTGCTCGATAAGATTGCCGGCTTGCTCGGTGGCCGTGTTGCAGAAGACCTCATGTTCGGGGAAGTTTCAACCGGCGCCCATAATGATTTCCAGCGTGCAACGGCTATCGCCCGCAGCATGGTGACGGAATACGGTATGAGTGATAAGATCGGGCCGATCCAATTCGGCCAGGCACAGGGCGGAAATGTTTTCCTTGGCCGCGATTTTAATTCAGAGCAAAATTATTCAGACGCCATCGCCTTTGAAATTGATCAGGAAATTCAGCGCATCATCAAAGAGCAGTACATCCGCACAAAAGAGATTCTGACGGAGAAAAAAGATCTTCTGGAATTGATTGCGCAGACGTTGCTCGAAGTTGAAACGCTGGATGCCGCTCAAATCCAGTATTTGAAAGATCACGGCACTTTGCCGGAGCGTTCATATGAGGCGTTGAACGGTGATTTCGAAGACAAGAGTGTCGACCTGGATAAAGATGCCGTAACTCCTGATGTAACAGGTGCACCGAATGACCCTTCTGCTGGAGACCTTCCAAGCGAAGACCAGCCCGGAGAAGTGAAAAGCCCTGTACAGGAAGAACGCAAATAACACATTGAAAGCTGACTGTCTGATTCCTATATGGAAGAGGCAGTCAGCTTTTTTTCTTTCGTATGAAACTATGGTATGATATTTTGGAAAATTGCAGATAAATGGGGAACGTAAAATGATTCTGGTAATGGATATCGGAAACAGCAATATTATGATGGGAATTTACAAGCAAAGCGTGTTGACCCATCACTGGCGAATGGAAACAAACCGTCATAAAACAGAAGACGAATATGGCATGCAGGTTAAAGCTTTTCTGGCTGACGCGGGGTTAAATTTTTCTGAGGTGACAGGTATTATCATGTCCTCTGTCGTACCGCCGATCATGTTTGCGCTCGAACGGATGGCGTTGAAATATTTTGGAATAAAACCGCTGGTAGTGGGGCCGGGCGTGAGAACGGGGCTGAACATCAAATACGATAACCCACGTGAAGTCGGTGCAGACCGGATTGTCAACGCTGTTGCCGCCATCGATGAATACGGCGGCCCGCTGATCATTGCCGATTTCGGTACAGCGACGACCTATTGCTATATTAATGAAGCGAATCAGTACATGGGCGGGGCGATCGCTCCGGGGATTGGCATCTCAACCGAAGCGTTATACAGCCGCGCCGCGAAATTGCCGCGCATTGAAATTGCCCGTCCGGAAAACATCATCGGCAAAAATACGGTTTCCGCCATGCAGGCCGGCATCGTTTACGGCTTTGTTGGGCAGGCGGAAGGCATCATCACAAGGATGAAGATGGAAAGCAGAGAAGTGCCGACGGTCATCGCGACCGGCGGAATGGCGTCTCTCATAGCAGCCGAATCAAAGCTGATTGATAAAGTGGAGCCATTTTTAACATTAAAAGGTCTTTATTTAATCTATAAGCGCAATGAAGCTTTATAAGAAAGGGAGATTTGGATGGCAGATTATTTAGTGCGGGGACTTGCTTACGAGGGGAGCATCCGTGTATTCGCGGTGGACAGCACCGAAACAGTTGGGGAAGCGCAACAAAGACATATGATGTGGCCAACCGCTGCCGCTGCGGTTGGGCGGCTGATGACAGGTGGCGTCATGCTCGGTGCGATGCTGAAAGGCGATGACAAAGTCGTTGTGAAAATAGACGGCGGAGGTCCGCTTGGCCCAATTCTTGTCGACAGCAATGCGCACGGTGGTGTACGGGGTTACGCACAAAATCCGCAGACCCACCTCGACCTCAACGCCAAAGGCAAATTGGATGTGGGCGGCGCAGTCGGCACAGACGGAATGCTGTCGGTTATAAAAGATCTTGGGATGCGTGATTTCTTCACTGGCCAGAGCCCGATCGTGTCGGGAGAAATTGGAGAAGATCTTACTTATTATTTTGCTGTTTCTGAACAAATTCCGTCTTCTGTCGGTCTCGGTGTACTGGTGGACACGGATAATTCGGTGCTCGCAGCCGGCGGTTTCATTGTTCAGGTAATGCCGAATGCGGATGAAGAAGCGATTTCGAAACTTGAGAAGCGGCTTGGTGAAATTGAGCCGGTCTCCAAAATGATTCAGCGAGGTTTAAGCCCGGAAGCGATCCTGAATGAAATCTTCGGAGATGGCAATGTTGAGATACTGGAAAAGATTCCAGTGAAATTTGAATGCAACTGCTCCAAAGAAAGGTTTGCTGAAGGCATCATGGGCCTTGGCGCAGCCGAAATCCGGCAAATGATCGACGAGGAAGGCAAAGCTGAAACACAATGCCATTTCTGTCTGGAAACGTACAGCTATTCAAAAGAGGAATTGGAAGCGATGATCGATGAGCTACAGGCATGACAACGGGCGGCCCGGCACATCACCGGGTGACACGGGCAGGCCCAGAAGAAGATTGAAAACAAAGCCGTTGCTGATTTTGCTGCTGATTCTATTCATAGGGAATTTGCTCTGGTTCATTGCGTGGCTCATTCCAAACAACCCCGGCGGCAATGAAGAAGTCGCTTCGGTCAGCGGCAAAGAAATTACACGCCAGGAATGGATGGCCGCAATGGAAGAGCAACACGGACGTGAAACCCTGCTTGAGCTTGTTAACCTGAAAGTGATGGAAACCGCGGCGAAAGAATACGGCATTAAAGTAACGGATAAAGAAGTGGACCTCGAAATCGCGATGATGCGGTCGGCTCGTGACGGCAGCGAAAAAACGCTTTATTCTGCAGACGGGGAACGCATGCGCGAAAAGGTGAAGGCGCAGTTGATCCTGGAAAAAGTGCTGACTAAAGACGTCATCATTGAAAAAGCGGCAATCGAAACTTTCTACCAGGAAAACCAGTCACTTTATGATGTTCCGGATTCGTACAGGACCCGGATGATTGTATTGGAAACAGCGGAAGAAGCGCAGGGTGTTATAGAAGAACTTGCCAATGGCTCTTCGTTCGAAGCATTGGCGCGGGAACGTTCAGTCGATACGGCAACCGGCAGCCTGGGCGGCGATATCGGGTTTGTCGTTCCCGGCCAATCTACTGTCGATAAAGCGATTGCTAATGCTGTCGCTGGAGTTGAAGTGGACGGCTGGTCGGAACCGCTGTCACTGGCGGATGGCCGAGTGGCTGTGGTGACTGTCATCGAGAAAGCGAAAGGCAATACGTTTACATATAATGATGTGGAAAGCCATATCAGCCGGGAGCTGGCGCTCGAACAATTGCCGCAATCGGTCACCCCCGAAGCCTTTTGGCAGGAATTCGATACAGAATGGTTCTACGGCGAATAAATCCGAAAGCCAATCCTGCTGTTTGACATTACGCAATAAACATTGATACGATAAGTCCATGAAATGCCGATTAAACTACTAGGGATTAGGAGTGTTGAAAATGGCTCGTATTGCAAATGATATTACAGGTTTGATTGGACAGACACCTATCGTCAAATTAAACCGTTTGACTGGTCCGGAGGATGCAGAAGTTTATTTGAAATTGGAGTATTTTAACCCGGGCAGCAGCGTGAAGGACCGCATTGCCCTGTCTATGATCGAAACGGCTGAAAAATCCGGTGAATTAAAAGAAGGCGATGTCATTATCGAGCCGACAAGCGGCAATACAGGCATCGGTTTGGCGATGATTGCGGCAGCCAAAGGCTATAAAGCAGTTTTGGTTATGCCGGACACGATGAGCACAGAGCGCCGCAACTTACTGCGTGCTTACGGAGCCGAACTGATTCTGACTCCAGGAGCTGAAGGTATGAACGGCGCCATCAAGATGGCAGAAAAGCAGGCAGCTGAAAACAACTGGTTTATGCCGCAGCAATTTAATAATGAAGCGAACCCGGAAGTGCATCGCCTGACTACAGGACCGGAAATTGCTGAAGCGATGGGCGATCAATTGGATGCTTTTGTTTCGGGCATCGGAACGGGCGGTACAATTACGGGAGCTGGACAGGTACTGAAAGAAAAATACCCTGATATTCTTATTGCTGCAGTGGAGCCGACCGATTCACCGGTATTATCCGGCGGCAAACCAGGCCCGCATAAGATCCAAGGAATTGGCGCAGGATTTGTGCCGAAAGTATTGAATACAGAAATCTACAGTGAAATTATCCAGGTATCCAATGATCAGTCGTACGAAACAGCCAGAAAACTTGCCCGCGAAGAAGGCATTCTCGGCGGCGTTTCTTCCGGGGCTGCAGTATATGCGGCACTTGAACTGGCGAAACGTCTAGGAAAAGGCAAAAAAGTGCTGACAGTTCTTCCATCGAATGGAGAACGTTACCTCAGCACACCGTTATACCAATTCGAAGAAAACAACTGAAAATTTTTAAAGGGGCATGCTGCGGCATGCCCCTTTATTGTGGTATAAAACCCCTTGCTCGCGGTAAGATAGATACACAAGATATTTCCCGGGAAATATGATGTTTAATTGAAATGGAAGGTGTCTTTTTTGAAAATCGAATTTGATGGAAAAACCTTAGTGATGGGAATTCTGAATGTAACACCAGATTCATTCTCTGATGGCGGAAAGTATAGTTTTCTGCAAAATGCTGTTGAGCGCGCAAAGGTAATGGTGGCAGAAGGTGCTGTTATAATTGACGTGGGCGGAGAATCCACCCGTCCCGGCCATGAGCAGATCTCTGACGAAGAGGAAATCAGCCGGGTGGTTCCGGCAATCAAAGCCATAAAAGAAGAGCTGGACATCGCAGTTTCTATCGATACCTACAAATCGGCAGTGGCGGAAGCAGCACTGGCTGCCGGTGCCGATATTATCAACGACATCTGGGGCGCTAAATACGACCCCGCAATAGCTGCAGTGGCTGCTAAATATGAAGTTCCCATCATTCTGATGCACAACCGTAACGATACGTCCTACACCCATTTCTGGAATGAAGTGAAAAGTGATATGGAAGAAAGTATTCGTATTGCTATGGAAGCAGGTGTGAAAAAAGAACAGATATGGCTTGATCCGGGTATAGGGTTTGGCAAAACTACGAGCCAGAATATCGAAATGATGCAATTGCTGGATCGTTTTTCGGAATTGGGTTATCCTGTTTTATTGGGTACTTCCCGTAAGTCGATGATCGGAAAAGTGCTGGATGTTCCCGTGAGTGAACGTCTTGAAGGTTCTTTAGCCGCCGCTTGTTATGGGGCTGGAAAAGGGTGCCGTATCGTACGGGTTCATGATGTAAAAGAAACGGTACGCGCGCTGAAAATGGTAGACGTATTGAATGGTAAAGTAAAATTCCAGGGGGCGGAATGATGGATTACATTCATTTAAATGAAATGGAGTTCTATGGCTATCACGGAGTTTTTCCTGAAGAGACGAAGCTTGGTCAACGGTTTCGACTGACAGTTTCATTAGCAGTAGATTTGAGGAAAGCCGGTGAAACGGATGGTTTGGAGCATACTGTCCATTACGGGGAAGTGTATAGTACGTGCCAATCGTTAGTTAAAGGAGAACCTAAAAAACTACTGGAAGCGGTGGCTGAAAATCTCGCAGCTGAAATTCTTTCAACTTATTCATTGGTTAAAGGTGTCCGCATCCACTTGATCAAACCCGACCCACCCATTCCGGGTCATTACAAATCTGTAGCTGTCGAAATTACCAGAGGAGAATTCCAATGAATGAAAGTTATTTGTCACTCGGCTCAAACATGGGTAATCGTCTTGGCATGCTAAAGCAGGCTGTGCGTTTATTGAAGGAGCATCCGGCAATCGACATTTTGAAAATTTCCTCCTTATATGAAACGGACCCAGTGGGATTTACTGATCAGGATGCATTTCTTAATATGGTTGTTCATTTGAAAACTGACCTTTCAGCTTTAGCTTTATTGGAAGTCTGCCAAGACATTGAAGAGAAGCTGGAGCGGAAGCGGAAAGTAAGATGGGGTCCGCGGACGATGGATTTGGATATTTTGCTTTACAACCAGGAGATTTTGAGAACAGATAAACTTACTATCCCACATCCGCGTATGCATGAACGCGCATTCGTTTTGGTGCCTTTACTGGAGCTTGATTCCACGCAGAACTTCATTGAGCCTCAAAGAGAAGGCATCGAATTACGGAAAACTTACAGCAGCATTGATTCTTTTTTAAATGAAGAGTAGAAAACACGCAGTGTGGTGAAATTTATAGGGATTCTTCAGCTGCCATAAATTTTCGGCAGCTTTTTTATGTAGTAATATAAGAAATTGTGTACAATAGATAAATACACGAACGAGCGTGGTTTTTATAAATAAAGGAGTGTATGGGATGTCAGAAGAGTTAAACGATCAATTATTGGTGAGACGCCAAAAAATGCAGAACTTACGTGACCATGGAATGGATCCGTTCGGCGCAAGATTCGAACGAACACATTTATCCGAAGAAATAGTGCGGGAATATGATAGATTTTCTAAAGAAGAATTGGAAGAAGCAAAATACGAAGTTGTAATTGCCGGTCGGATTATGACGAAGCGAGGCAAAGGGAAAGCAGGTTTTGCCCATCTTCAGGACTTGAAAGGCCAGATTCAGATTTATGTTCGCAAAGATGCTATTGGTGAAGAAGCGTATAACTTCTTTAATACAGCAGACCTTGGAGATATCATCGGTGTCAAAGGCACTGTTTTCAAAACTAACGTTGGAGAATTATCGGTGAAAGCAAAAGAGGTTGAGTTTTTAACCAAGGCTCTGCGACCGCTGCCCGAAAAATTCCACGGATTAAAAGATATCGAACAACGTTACCGTCAACGTTATTTAGATTTAATTACAAGTGAAGACAGCAAAGAGACTTTCATTCTCCGCAGCCGCATTATTCAAGCTATGCGTCGTTACTTAGATAATTTAGGTTTCCTTGAAGTAGAGACGCCTATGTTGCATTCGATTGCTGGAGGAGCAGCGGCGCGCCCATTTGAAACTCATCACAATGCTTTGGATATGGAACTTTATATTCGAATCGCAATCGAACTGCATTTGAAGCGCCTTATTGTTGGTGGCTTGGAAAAAGTTTATGAAATCGGTCGCGTATTCCGTAATGAGGGAATCTCTACTCGTCATAATCCTGAATTTACAATGTTGGAACTCTACGAGGCCTATGCGGATTACAACGATATAATGGAGCTTACAGAAAATTTGGTTGCCCATGTCGCTCAAGAAGTTCTGGGAAAAACAACTGTTAGCTATAATGGAGAAGAGATTAATTTGGCACCTGGCTGGAAACGTCTCCACATGGCGGATGCTGTGAAAGAATATGTTGGTGTAGATTTTTGGAAAGTAATGACGAAAGAAGAAGCTCAGGCTCTTGCTAAAGAAAACAATGTGGAAATAAAGGATACAATGGAAGTTGGTCATATCTTAAATGAATTCTTTGAACAGAAAGTCGAAGAACAACTAGTTCAACCTACATTTATTTACGGACATCCGGTTGAAATATCTCCTCTTGCCAAGAAGAATCCAGAAGATGAGCGCTTTACTGACAGGTTCGAATTGTTCATTGTCAGACGTGAGCATGCAAATGCCTTTACTGAATTAAATGATCCTATCGATCAAAGACAACGATTTGAAGCGCAATTGATTGAAAAAGCTGAAGGCAATGATGAAGCCCATGAAATGGATGAAGACTTTATAGAAGCACTTGAATATGGAATGCCTCCAACTGGTGGTTTGGGAATAGGAATTGATAGACTGATTATGTTGCTGACAGACTCTGCATCTATAAGAGACGTTCTTTTATTCCCTCAGATGCGCCCGAGAGATTAATTGATATTGCATAAGATAAAGCTCAGTATTGACTGAGCTTTTCTTTTTGAAAATAAACGGTTGTATTCTTTTAGGAAAGATGATACACTATCTCTTGTCGCGTTTTAAGTTTTGATTAGCTTTAAAAAGTAGTTGAAAAATTAATCGTTGACATTCTTTAGCGGAATTGATAATATTGAAAAGTCGCTGTTCGAAATTACAGCACTGAATAAGATTGAACCTTGAAAACTGAACAGCAAAAC
>NZ_JRGN01000302.1 GCF_000775575.1 Planococcus sp. CAU13 | reverse complement strand
CTTCTTCTTCTTCTTTCGTAGCTAAAAATTTATAATCTTTAATGTCGTTTTCTATGCGGGCTTTATAATGTAATAAACCCATTTCAGCATAATGCCTAGCTTGCACCTGCTCTTCCTTTAAACTAAATTGCTTCGAAGCATTAATGTTCATCACTAACAGTCCCATTCCCAAAACAGTGAATAGAAGCACCAGCATTAAAACCGTTAAAAGGGCATAACCATGTTCATTGTTCTTGGCCTTCATTTTCATTCCTCCTAGCGAACTTTGCTGAATGTTGTGTCAATGGTGAAAATTTGATTTTTCCCGTCCTTTATATCGATTTTCACTCTAATATTGTCGTCTGTAAAAAAATTAAGCTCGTTGGAAAAGATAATATTATTTACTGGGTCATAATCTAAGTTATCAAGGTCATGAATCAAATAAGAATATCCTTCAGAAACTACATTTTCATCCATTAATAATTTCTTATTTGGAGAATCAGCTTTTATATCTATCTCTAAAGTACCATTTTTTAAGTATTCTGCTCTGATTACTTCTACTATATAATTGGCTTCCTGCTGCAACTGTTGTTTTGATGAAGTTCGATCTGCAGAAGAAGTTCCTGTTATTAAAACCGATGCAATTACTGCGGTTATAATTCCTACTATGGCCAAGGCGGCGAGAATTTCTACTAGAGTTATTCCATTTTCATTTCTCATGGCGTTTTCTCTTCAAAGTACATTTCTGTATTGAAAGCTTTGTTTTTTATATCTCGATTTGATGTAGATAAAACAGAAATAGTAACTCTTCTCAAATCAAGATCATCTACTCTATTTTCTTTTTTAACTGTTACTTCATATAAATAATAAGAATCTTTATTTATATAGGAATCATTTTCGCCTTCTTCAAAGTTATTAAAAAGCTCAATTTCTTCAAAAGCCTTTATATCTCTGACTTTTGCTACAACATCCTCAGCCACTTGAATTGCAGTTAAAGTCTCTTCATTACTTGCCGTAAACTTCGCCGACTGCGTAAAGAATGACATAAAAGTGATAAGCACAATGCTCAAAAGCACCAGTGCCGCCAAAATCTCCACTAATGTTAACCCGTCGTTATTTTTTAACTGCTTTATCATCCGAATCCCCCGCTCTTCCGTTTGGAGAAATATATCCCTAAGGTTTCCATTGCTCATAGTTGTATATAGAATAGATTAATTTTACCATAGAGCAATCAAAATACTAGTCAATTATCACTGGTTAATTGTAATATAATTCGTAATTCATTTTAAAACAGGGATATACAGGAAATATTATAAATAATTTCAAATATAAATATTATGTAACTTCAATTCCATAAAGAAAGACGGAGTCCATAACATCTGGACTCCGTCTTCTTATAATTTCATTTCCTTCTATTTAACTCCGCAACTCCGCACCCGACTCAACCAGTGTCTGCACCACATTTTCATGCACGGCAGTCACTTCTTCATCAGTCAGCGTTTTCTCCGGATCGAAGTAAGTCAGTGAGAATGCCACTGATTTCTTGCCGGCTTCGAGGTTGTCGCCTTCGTACAGGTCGAATACGCGGACATCTTTCAAAAGTTTGCCGCCAGCGGAACGGATCAGTTTTTCGACTGTTCCCGCTTCGACGATTTTAGATAATACCAGTGCCACATCGCGTGTGATCGATGGATAACGCGGCACCTGTGTATATACTAATTCTTCGGTTGGTTCCGCGAACAGTTCAGCGAGGCTGAGTTCCAGCACGATGGTCGTTTTCAGATCGCGATTTTTCTGTTCGGTAGGGTGCAATTGGCCGATGACACCGATGCGGCGCCCTTCCAACGTAAGGAATGCGGTTCTTCCAGGATGCAGGCCATCCATTTCTCCGCGTTCGAATTCGAGTTCGACACCGAGTTTTGCAGCTAAACCTTCAACAATGCCTTTCATGACAAAGAAATCGACGGCTTTCTTTTCATCCTGCCAGCTGTTGTCAAGCCATAAGCCGGTCATGGCGATTGCCAGATGTTCTTCTTCATTGAGCAGCTCATCCTGGCCTTTCAGGAACACGGATCCGGTTTCATATAAAGCGACTGAATCCGTGCGGCGCGCCGTATTATAGGAAACGGATTCCAATAAATGCGGCAGCAGGCTCTGGCGCAGTGTGCTGCGCTCTTCGCTCATCGGCATCAAAAGACGCGTCAAGTCAGTCGGTTTCAAGGCGAGATGTGTTGCCGATTTTTCAGATGTCAGTGAATATGTCGTCGCCTGCAGAAGGCCTGCACCTTCCAGGTAATGGCGGACGACGCGGCGTTTCAGCTGATACGGCGACAGGCCGCCTGGCGTTGTGGCTGCTTCCGGCAAAGTCGATGGAATTTCATCGTAGCCGTAAAGGCGCGCAATTTCCTCCACGATATCTTCTTCAATCTGGATGTCCTGGCGGCGCGTCGGCACCGAAATCATCAATTGATTGTTCATCGCTTCCGTCTTGAATTGGAGGCGGTTCAATATATCCAGCATGTCTTCAAAACGGATTTTCATGCCGAGACGGCTGTTGATGAAATCCGGTGATACGGTGACGACTTTTTCTTCGCGTTTCAGTTCATCGAAGATCACCGAACCTTTCAGCACTTCGCCGCCGGCCAGTTCTGCCAGCAATTGAGCAGCGCGTTCTGCCGCAGGGATGACGCGGTTCGGGTCGACGCCTTTTTCGTAGCGCGAGCTTGCGTCACTGCGCAGTCCGTGTTCTTTGGACGTGGAGCGGATCGAGGCTGAATTGAAATAAGCGGATTCGATGACAACGGTTGTCGTGTTTTTGCTTACTTCCGAATTCGCCCCACCCATGACGCCTGCGAGGGCAACCGGCTTCTCTCCGTTGGTGATCACCAGGTTATGGAGTGAGAGTTTTCGTTCATTGCCATCAAGGGTTGTAATGGTTTCATCCGTTTTCGCATTTCGTACAGTGATATTGCCTGTTTCGAGTAAATCGTAATCGAATGCGTGAAGCGGCTGGCCGTATTCCATCAATACATAGTTCGTGACATCGACCACGTTGTTATGCGGACGGACGCCCGCAGCCATCAGACGCTGCTGCAGCCACATCGGTGATTCCTTCACTTCGATATTGCGCACTACTTTAGCCACGTAGAGCGGATTGGCTTCCGGCGAATCAACATTCACCGTCAGCATGGAAGAGGCTTCTTCTTCCGCTTCGGTGTAAGTAATTTCCGGCAATTTCACTTCTTCTTCCAGAATCGCAGCGACTTCATAAGCGACGCCGAGCATGCTCATGGCATCCGCGCGGTTTGGCGTGAGGCCGAGTTCCAGAACTGTATCATCCAGATGGAAATTGGTGATGACATCTGTTCCGACTTCCGCGTTTTCCGGCAGGACATAGATTCCTTCCGCATACGCTTTCGGCACCAATTTGCCTTCAATGCCAAGTTCCTGCAGGGAGCAGATCATGCCGTTCGACTCTTCACCGCGGAGTTTCGCTTTTTTTATTTTCATGCCACCCGGCAGCCGAGCTCCAGGACGGGCAACGATGACTTTTTGGCCAGCGGCGATATTCGGTGCGCCGCAGATGATCTGGTCGACCGTTTCGCCGACATTGACCTGGCAGATCGACAGTTTATCCGCTTCCGGATGTTTTTCGCAGGCTTCCACGTAGCCGACGACAATATTCGAAAGGCCTTCCGACCGGTCGATGACGGCGTCGACTTCGATGCCGGCGCGCGTAATCTTTTCGCCAAGTTCAGCCGGCGGCAGACCCTGTGTATTTACATAATCGTTCAACCATTTTACAGATACTAACATTTGATTTCCTCCTTAAACTTCCGTGCGTTCGAATTGGGATAAAAAGCGGACGTCGTTCGTGTAGAAATGACGGATGTCTTCAATTCCGTATTTCAGCATCGCAATGCGTTCCGGCCCCATGCCGAATGCAAATCCTGTGAGGCGCTTTGAATCATAGCCGGCCATTTCCAGAACGTTCGGATGCACCATACCCGCTCCGAGAATTTCGATCCAGCCGGTTTTCTTGCAGACGTTGCAGCCTTCCCCGCCGCATTTGAAGCATGAAATGTCCATTTCAACAGAAGGCTCCGTGAACGGGAAGAAACTTGGGCGCAGACGGATTTCCCGGTCGTCGCCGAACATTTTCTTGGCGAAGACGGACAAGGTCCCTTTTAAATCGCTCATACGGATGTCTTCTCCGATGACCAGCCCTTCGATTTGCGTGAACTGGTGGGAATGCGTCGCGTCGTCGCTGTCGCGGCGGTACACTTTACCCGGGCAGATGATTTTGATCGGCTCTCCGCCTTTCGCTTCCATCGTCCGCGCCTGTACCGGTGATGTGTGCGTACGCAGCAAAAGTTCTTCCGAAATATAGAAAGTATCCTGCATATCGCGCGCAGGATGCCCTTTCGGCAAGTTCAGCGCTTCGAAGTTATAATAATCTTTTTCCACTTCCGGACCTTCTTCCACTTCATAGCCCATGGAAATGAAGAGATCTTCAATTTCTTCGACGACACGCGTCAGCGGATGCGCGTTTCCTGTTCTGACAGGGCGCCCCGGCAGCGTGATGTCGATTGTTTCACTCTGCAGTTTTTCATTGATGGCCTGCTCTTCCAGAATTTCCATGCGTTCTTCAAGGCGCTCGGTCACTTCTTCTCTGACAACGTTGACCAATGCGCCCATTTTCGGACGGTCCTCAGCAGGCAGTTTACCCATGCCTTTCAACAGATCCGTGATCGGACCTTTCTTGCCGAGATATGCGACTCGGACAGCGTTCAGTTCTTTGACGTCTGTTGCGGCAGCGATTTTTTCCAGTGCCTGTGTTTTCAGTTCATTCAATTGAATTTCCATTTTTTCTCCTCCTCGTAAACATAAAAAAGCCCCGTCCCAGAAAAGGGACGAGGCATTATTCGCGGTACCACCCTAGTTATTGCCCGAAAGCAATCACTCATTTACGTAACGGCTCTTCACCGGCCCACCTTTACAGCAAATGCTGGTCCCGGCGGCAGCTCGCGGGGTGAACTTCCGAAATGTCTGCATATCCGCGCTTTCAGTCGAGGCGCAAATTTCCTTGGATGCAGATGGATTCCGTACTTTTCCCGGTCAACGCTTTTGTTTTTTGAATTCTAATCAATTATACGAAAGTTCGGATGCTTTATCAACTTAATCCTTTTGGGACCAGGCTGTACAATAAAATCCCGGTCGCGACTGCGACATTCAGTGACTCAGCATCACCGTACAGCGGCACTACCAGATTCTGGTCCGTCAGCTGCAGAAGCTCCGGCGAAACGCCGCTTCCTTCATTGCCGACGATCAGCCCGAAACGTTCCTGTGTCTTCGCTTCATGCACCGGAACCGCTCGCTGCAGCGATGTGCCGAATACCGGGATGTTTGAGCTTTTCAGCTGCGGAACCCAATCGGTCAGTTCGCCGCGGACGACGGGAATCTGAAAATGCGAGCCCTGCGCCGAACGGACGGTTTTCGGGTTGAACGGATCGGCGCAGCCTTTTCCAAGTATGACTGCATCGATGCCGGCAGCTGAAGCGGTGCGGATCATCGTGCCGATATTGCCGGGATCCTGGACAGCGTCGATCAACAGTAGACGCGTCCAATTTGCCTGCTCATCCGTCGAAAATTCCGGCTGGGCGCAATGCGCAAAAATCCCCTGCGAATGTTCCGTTTCGGAAATTTCTTTCGCCACTGCGGCAGTCACCGAATAGAGCGGAACCCCTCCAATATCCCAGTTATCCGGAATATCGACGCCTTCTCGGACAATCAATCCTTTCACGAGTTCTTTCTTTTTCAAGGATTCTTCCGTCAAATGAAATCCTTCCACGAGGAATTCCGAAAATTTATCCCGTTCCTTGCGGGTGGTGGTGAGTTTTTTCCAATGTTTTACCAATGAGTTTTGCAGAGATTCTATTCGTTTCATTTTTCTTCACGCCTTTAAATCAGAATAGCTTCAGTATAGCATACTGGAGCCGCTTCTTTAGAGTTCCCTTGTGAAGAAATCAAAGCCCAACGCTGTCAGAATGCCGAATGCGAGCGTCCAGACACCTATTGATATGGTCAGCCAGATCGTCGTATTCTTTTTTGTGGCTCCGAGCGTCATGCCGATGAATGCCGCAATGTGCGTGCCGATCAGGATCGGGCCAAGCATCGCAAGTCCCGGCAAACCGTATTTATTCCAGATGCGTTTGGCGCGCTCGCTTTTTTTATTTTGCGTTTTGCCTTTGGCTTCCTGGCGTTTATTGTACCAGTCCTTGAAACGGTCAAAGCCGATGATGAGTACCAGCACTGTCAGCATATTGCCGACGAACGCCAAGAGCATGACCCAAAACGGGGACAGCCCCCAAACGATGCCGAGCGGAACGACGAGCGCGATTTCAAACCACGGTATCGCGGCGCCGAGAAAAACCAGGATGTATTCGTAGATCATTCTGTTTCCTCCTTGAAGTGTTTGCGGATTTCCAGATAATAAATCAGGTATTGGCCAAAAGCGATCGCGAGGATGCCGTAGATGATCAATAGTCTCGGCACCGGCAGCACAATGGCAAAAGCTGCAAGGGTCGGCAATGCCAGCGTGATGAAACTGTATACTTTCTGGACCGCTTTCCGGGTGATGAACGTCATCCCTTCATCCTGTTCGAGATATTCAGGCGGACGGATGGCAAAAGGCGATATCTTTTGCGACGGGTTTTCCTTGTTGTGCTTTCTGAGTCTCAGCAGGTAAACTGCCATTAATCCAAAGTAAAGGATAATTGAACAGAATACAATAAAACCGTCCAGTGCCTCCAACTGGATTGTAAGGCTCGTTTCACTTTCAGTATTGACGAATTCAGCAATCGGTGAGTTCAAGCCGAACGCCAATACACCCAGCACCACGATAAACGCCATCATCCATAACGGGTAGCTCAATCGAAAATCATTTTTCATCTTCCTTCTCCCCTTCCAGCCAGAATAATTCGTTGACTTCCACCTGCAGCGCCTTCGCCAATTTCAGTGCCAGCATGATCGACGGAGAAAATTCCCCTTTTTCAATAAACGCAATCGTCTGCCGTGTGACATCAACCTGTTTGCCCAAATCACTTTGCGTCAGGCTGTGCCGCGCGCGCAATTCCTTCACCCGATTCTTCAGCATTGGCTTCATCCTTCCTTTGAAGATGTTCGCTTTATATAACATAATGTACACTAAACTTAACATTAAGTAAAGTATTATATACATAAATATTGGATCGCAATAAGCGATCCGACATTTTAAAAGGCATGCGCGGGGTTGCGCATGCCTTTGGGTTTGGGTTGGGTTTTAAAGTTTTTCACTCTTTTTAGGTTAGATTCGAAATTTCGAGCCTTTTTCAGGTGAATTTGTTGATTTCGGCCGCTTCTCCCAGGTTCAAAAGACTGAATGGATGCTTTTCGCGGGCGAAAAGCGGGAGTGCGGAACCGGTTCATTGTTTTATCTGCGTTTGAGAATTTA
>NZ_JRGN01000143.1 GCF_000775575.1 Planococcus sp. CAU13 | reverse complement strand
ATTATATCGTCGCTCGCCAATCACCCACTCCTTCCCCCATCCCGCTCCCAACAAAAAAGCACGCAGACACCACCATCCGCGCACTCCCATTCATCTCACCATACTCCGCTTCTTAATCGCACGTATCCAAAAACCGCCGTAAATCGTTTTGGCGTCATACGCCACGATGAACGCATGCGGATCCAATTCCTTCACCGTCTTATACAGATTCACTTCCTGCTTTTTCGGCATCAGAATTGTCATCGAGCTGCGCTTTCCTTCAAAACCATTCGTCTCCCAATCCGTTACGCCATAGCCTTTCTCGCGCAATTGCGCAGCCAGTATGCCACTGTTATCCTGTGAAATGACGCTCGCCGTCACATACCCCAGGCTCAGCTGGTCTTCAATTTTCGAACCCACGACAATACCTGCCGCAAAACCGAGCGCATAGGCCAATAAATTCTGCACATTCGCCACATTTTCGAGCACCAGGCCAAGGCCTAGAATATTGATGACGACTTCCAGCACCGACAGGGCAGCCGCGGAATACTGATAGCCTTTCAATGTTAAAATCATGCGAATCGTAGACAAGGTGACAAAGCTGAGGCTGATACTGAAAATGATAACAATCAGCAAGAGAGGATGTATATCCATCCAAAACTCCCTCCCTTCAAATTATGTACTTCATACCGTGAATGAATTGCACATAATAAATCTTCCCCCGTTGCCCGGGAGTAAACGCGTTTCACCCTTTTTACTCCGTTTGGCATAAGAAATAAAGCAGGTCATCACTCGAATTTCCTGCAGCATGCCCATGTTTTATTGCTTACCACTCCTTCAAACCGGGTAGTAGTAGACCAATCAGATTAAAGGAGGAATTCAATGATGGTGAACGAAAAAACTTCCGCCCCCGCCAGCCGCCAGACCGGTGAATTCAAGAAGCTGAAATTGAAGAAACTGCAGGATCAGGTGATTGTGCTGACGGGTGCATCAAGCGGCATCGGACTTTCGACAGCGCGCATGGCGGCTGCCAAAGGCGCAAAAATGGTGCTCGCGGCGCGCAATGAAGAAGCTTTGAAAGAGCTGACAGAGGAACTGAGAAATCAGGGTCACCAGGCAATCTGGGTCAAAGCAGATGTCGGCAACGAAGAAGATGTCAACCGTATCGCCGAAACGGCGTTAAGGGAGTTCGGCCGTTTCGATACATGGATCAATAACGCCGGCGTATCGATTTTCGGCAAAGCGATGGATGTCACGATCGCTGATTTCAAACGCGATTTCGACACGAATTTCTGGGGTGTCGTCTACGGGTCGAGAGCTGCCGTCAATCATTTCAAGGAACGCGGCGAACCGGGTGCGCTGATCAATATCGGGACCGTATACGGCGACCGGGGCGTCGTCCTTCAATCGACGTATTCGGCCAGTAAATTCGCAGTCCACGGTTTCACTGAAAACCTGCGCATGGAGCTGGAAAAGGAAAAAGCGCCGGTATCCGTCACGCTCGTCCGCCCAGGTCGCATTGATACCCCGTACAATGAGCATGCCCGCAGCTACCTCGACAAGCAGCCTGCCCACATCGGCATGATGTACGCTCCGGAAGCCGTAGCCGATGCCATCCTGTTTGCGGCGGAACATCCGAAACGCGATATGTTCGTCGGATTCCAGGCGAAATTCGGCGCATTCGTCGGCAACGTCGCTCCTCGCTTCATGGACAAATTCATGGAACTCACCATGTTCCGCACCCAGCAATCCGAACGCCCGTCACGTTCTGTTACCGACAATGCACTTTACGAACCGGGCTACGGCATGCACGAACGCGGCACCAATAAAGGCTGGGTCCGCACCAGAAGCCTGTATGTCATGGCTGAAAAACATCCCGTCCTCGCCAGCATGGCCATTGCCGGAATCGGCTCCGCGCTCTGGAACGGCGTATTCAAAAAACGCTATTAATTAAATTGGCCGCAACTTAAAAATACCTCTTCCGAAAAAATCGGAAGAGGCATTTTTATTTTGGCAAAGCAGTCTCAGTCAACGGCGCACTTCACGCCTTCCGCTCCATTGCATTGATTCCGACACCCATCAGCACAACCCCGATCAGCAGCATAATTGACAGCGGCTCATACAATGCGGCCAGCCCTTCGCCGTAGATGGATACGCTCTTCAGCGCGTCCAGACCGTACGTCATCGGAAGCACTTTGGAGATGGCCAGCAGAATGTTATTGCTGACGAGTTCGATCGGCCAGAAAGCGCCGCCGATCATCGCCATGCCGGTTGCGAGAATCGGCACGACGGCCTGCAGCTGCTGCGGTGTCCGGACAAGTCCCATGACAAGCATGCCGAGTGCCACGATGGAAAATGTGTAAACCGCCGTAATCAGCAGGAGCAATCCGAATTGATTGCCGACATCGAAATTGAACAGGTACTTGAAGAGCAAAATGACCAGGACGATCTGGAGATAGCCGACCGAAAAGCTGTAAGCCATATGCCCCAAATAGATCTGCCATTTCTTCAAAGGTGACAGAATCAGGCGGTTCCAGGTGCCAAACTGCTTTTCTTCGACGATTTTCATCAAACTGAACAAAATGGTATACACCGAGAAAAACAGTGACATGCCGAACAGCATCTGCAGCTGCCCGTCATAGACGAACGTATCCTCCCCACCGTCAAGCGACGCTGTTGACACGGTCATTGCCGGTTCTTCCAACATACCGTCCAGGCGTTCACGCACATCAACCGCAGCGCTTTGCTCCTCAAGTTCCCGAATGCGCAGTTCGCGTATATACACCTGATTGATGTAAGATTCCACTTCAAAGCGGGCCGGGTCATCCGCAACCACCAGCAAACGGTAATCGTCCGCCAACAGCTGAAGCGCCATGCGCGAATCACCGTCCACCACATCCTGGCGAGCTTCGCCTTCGGAGACGAGAACGAAGCTCAGATTGTCTGATCTGTTCAGTTCGGTGAGCCACTCTGCCTGCTGCGTTTCACTGAGCGAAGCATCGGCGTAAGCCGGGATGGTCAGCGAATTGCCGGTGTTCGCCCCGGCCATGACGCCGATGAAAACGACTGACAGCGTCAGAAATGACAAGACCATGAAAGGCGCGCGCCGGAACCGCTGCCACTGCAATAAAAACACGGAAATCATATCAATTCGCCCCCTTTACCGGAAACAGCGCCAGGCTCAATGCAAACAGAACAGCCGCCGTGCCGCCGATACGTACAAGCGGATCAGTAACCGCAGCCAGATCACGCTGCTGAACCCATTGAAGAAATGCAGTCAGCGATGCCCCGTTCGGCGTCCAGTTTCCCAGTTCCTGTATGATATCTGGCATGCCGGTCAGCGGGATGAAACTGCCGCCAAGAAATGCAAATATTGTAACGATGCCGCCGGAAAACACGGTTGTAATTGCATCCGAATTCAAGCGCACCGTAAGTGTCGTCAGGAAAGCCGCAAGCGCACCGGCACAAAGCGACAGCATCGCCGATACGAGCGCCATTCCGAGCCAGAAATTCAGCGAATCCCATTCGAACGCCTGCAATACCAGCGTTGATAGGAAGAACAGGATGAACAGCTGCGTAAATGCAATCATTGCAGCGGAAATCGCCTTGCCTCCGAGGTACATAAATGGATGGCGGTTCGACAGCATGATGCGGTCAAAGACGTGACGGTTCCGTTCAACATTCGTGTTGCCCGCGACGTTCGCGCTGACAAACAGCACGAACATGACGGCGATGCCAAGCGTATAATATTGAAACGAATCAACCGGTTCTCCTGAAGACGTCGTTTCCAGTCCGCCGAGTTCCATTGCACCCTGTCCTTCAAGCGAAATGCCTTCTTCAGCGGCAACCCGGGAAGCGGCCGTCTCAAAATTCAAGGCGCGAGCAAAATCGCTGATGAGTGTTTCAAAAACATCAGCCCGCGTGGAAGTTGTGTCTTCGATCGTCAGCGCCAATTCCGTCCCCGGTCCAGTTCCAAGCAGCATTTTATCAAGCGCAAGCCGTGTGAAATTTTCCGGAATCGTCAAAATCGCCACGACTTCTTCCTCTTCCAGCGCGTCTCTTGCAGCTGCCGCACCCATCTCTTCGACACTGATCATTTCCGCCAGTTCCGGTGATGCCAGCATCATTTGCAGCGTGCGGAACGGACTTGCCTGTTCAGCAGCTGCGGCCATTCCGGCCACCGTCTGCTCCTGCAGTTCGAGCGTTTCGAGCTGCTCCGTAAATTCAGTGATCCCTGCCTGTTCATCGTCATTCTGCACAAGCGCCACCTGCATATTCAGCGCTTCCGTATTGCCCGCCATAAGTCCGCGGAGAGAGAAACCGAGAATGACGATGAGAATGAACGGCATCAGCAAAAGCACCGCCAGTTCGGTCCGGTCCCGCAGCAGGACGAGTATGTCTTTTTTCAGAAATGCCCACATCATCGTTCCTCCTCAGTCCCTTAATTTTCTGCCCGTGAGGTGCAAAAAGACATCTTCCAGACTCGGTGTCTGCACATTCACATTCAAAATTTGTGCCTGGTGGCGTTCCGCAAGCTGGAAAATCTCCGCCAGCATGCGCTTGCCTTTCGGAATGATCAGTTTGATTCCCTTTTCCGTTTCCGCCGCCTGGATGATGTGTTCATTCATTTTCAGTTCGGCGAACAGTTCCGGATATGCGCGGTCGAGTTCGATCCACACCGTTTCCTCGCCTGACAGTATGCGCTTCAATTCGTCTTTCGTGCCGGACGCAATGATGCTGCCATGGTCCATGATGTAAACCCGGTCGCATAACCGCTCCACTTCCTCCATATAATGGCTTGTATACAGCACCGTCAAACCTTCTTCTTTATTCAGCCGCCGCACCATTTCAAGAATATAGCTGCGCGACTGCGGATCGATGCCGACGGTCGGCTCGTCCATGATGATGACATCGGGTTTATGCATCATCGCCGCTGCGATATTCACGCGTCGCTTCATGCCGCCCGAATATGTTTTGACGGTTTCTTTCTGGCGGTCTTCAAGTCCCACAAGTTTCAATACATGCTGAATGGCCGTTTCCAACGGCTTTCCTGACAACCCGTAAATTTGGCCGAAAAACTGCAGATTCTCGTGAGCCGTCAATTCTTCATACAATGCGATTTCCTGCGGTACGACACCGAGAACCGAGCGCATCGCAGAAGGGTCTTTCACGACGCTTTTGCCATTCAGCCGCACATCGCCGGACGTCGGACGGGCGAGCGTCGAAATCATGGAAATGGTCGTCGACTTGCCGGCACCGTTCGGCCCGAGCAAACCCACCGATTCGCCTTTATCCAAATACAGGCTGACACCTTCCACTGCCTTCTTGCCTTTGAAGCTTTTCGTCAATCCCTCTGTTTCGAGCATGATCCCTGCCTCCTGTGATTCATTCCTGAATCGTTTCTGGTTTCAGTATAAATAAAAAAAAGACAGTGCCATACTGTCTTCCGTCATTTGTTTTATTGCCAACCATTACTTCCGTCATTCCGATTTACACGAGACCGTGGCGAATCGCATAAATGGCCACTTGCGTACGGTCGCGAAGCTCCAGTTTGTCGAGAATCAGGCTGAGATTGTTTTTCACCGTGCCGACCGACAAGCCGAGTTCATCCGCAATTTCCTTATTGCTGCGCCCTTCGCCGATTCGGCGGATGATGCTCAGTTCCCGCGGCGTAAGTGACGGATCCGCCTTTTCGGCAGTTATCGGCCGAATCAGCTTCGGCATGACGCTTGCCGCCACATGGTCTTCCAGTGCAAGGCCACCCGTCAGACAGCTGCGGATCGAACGGATCAATTCTTCCGGCTCCGCATTTTTCAGCAGATAGCCGCGCGCCCCACTCTTCAAGGCATCCAGTGCATATTGATCGTCATTGAACGTCGTCAGCATCAGCACTTTCTGCTCCGGCCAGCGGGAATGAATGATGCGCAGCGCCTCCAGTCCGTCCATCTTCGGCATGCGGATGTCCATGATGACAAGATCGTATGTATTCGTTTCGCACAGCGCCACTGCATCGCGCCCGTTGTCCGCTTCGCCCGTGACCGATATGCCGCTGTCTGTTTCAATCATCATTTTCAGCGCCCGTCGCACCATTACCTGATCTTCCACCAATAAAATCCGGATCATTTGACCGATTCTCCTTTCACCGCAAGCGGCAACGTTCCCTGAACGGTGAACTTGCCGCTTACCTGAATAATTTCCAAACGTCCGTCCGCCTGTTCAATGCGTTCCCGCATCGAAGTCAGCCCAAAACCCTCATGAATATCCTTTTTATCCGGTGCAGCATTAGTCACCGCAAAACGGAAAACGCCGCCGCCCGGAGCTTCAAAAACAATCTGGGCTTCCCGTGTTCCGCTGTGGCGCATAATATTGGTCAAAGCTTCCTGCACCGTCCTGTAGACGATTGTCATCTGTTCGTTACCCAGTGGTGCGGACAAGGCTCCAGCTTTTACAGAAAAATGGATGCGCAGAAAACTTTCCGCTTCCAAACGGCGGATCAGCGCTATGATCGCCGTCACACCGCCCGCTTCTTCGTGCTTCAGGGTCTTTACCGCACCGCGCGTCTCTTCCAGGCTTTCTTTCGCCAGCTCTTTCAATTCCGTCAGCTGCTCAGCCTTTTCCCTGTCTGCCTGCAGCCGGAACACTTCCAGCTGCATCAAAAGCGCCGTCAGTTTATGGCCGACCGAATCGTGGATGTCGCGCGCGATCTGCGTCCGTTCTTCCTGCCGCGCCGCTTTTTCATCATCCCCCACGCGCCTTTTGATCCTGCGGTATTCAGACAGCAGCGCATCACTGCGCTCGGCAGCTGCCTCTGCCCGGACTGATAATTGCCGGAATACCGTGAATGCTGCGGCGAGCATCGACCCATATAATAGTAGAAATGCCAACGGAATAGTTGAGTCGGCTGAAATTTGCTGCAGAACTGCTCCCCCCAATAAAACCAGTCCGATTACACCCGCCTGCAGCGGCCGGAGCCGGTAAACCGCTTTCCCCGCAATCAGTGATAACACGAGCAGCGCATACAGATTCGGCTCACCGCCTGGAACCGGCCAAAATACCAGCACCGCAAGCAGCGCCAGACCAATGAAAAGGAGAAAATGCAGCCGGTTCTTTTTGCGGGCAAGCGGCGATAAAAAATACAAAGCAAAGAAACCGGCACTGCCGATGAGACGGGGTGCCAGTTCGGCCAGGCTCCCGCTGAAGTGCATCATCGCCATCACCCAGGAAAGCCCGATAAATGAAAGCCAGTTCCAGTATGAGCGCATTTTTCCAACTCCTTTTCGAGGGGTTTTGTCTGGTAGGATTTTGTCTTTCTTCTATTATACTGTATGAGCAGCCAAAACAAAGAAGCCGCCCGGAACAATTTTTTGTGCCCGGACGGCTTCTATGCTGATTAAAACAGTATTGAATTTTTACCTGAAATGCTTCTCCACATACTCCGCTTCCTGTTCCGGCGTCATCAAACCTGTCGCCCGTCCCACATTTCCATTATGCCATTTCCAGATCGTATTATGAACATTGACAGCATTGCTGAAATTGCCGTTTTGCCAGGCAGTCAGCATTTCTTCATAAAATTCACTGTGTTCGTAGTAGTTATAGTTCACCTCCACAATCTTAAGGAGATTTGAAATGTTCGCTTCGGACATTTCGATAGCGCCAAACTTTTTGTCTGCAGTGACTTTCTGATGCGTCATCCGGTGCAGGTAAGTCTGCAGCTGCGTTTCCTCCAGGCCGCCTTCTGCCAGTTCTTCTGTTTCTTTTGCCGATCCGGAAGCCGCCTGAACGGTGCCGTCTTCCACTTGCTCCAGTTCTTCGACAATCGCAGAAATCTTATCTTCATCTTTTACCGCAAGGCTTTGCACGAACCAATAGCCCGCTCCCCCGAGCACTGCTAAAACAACCACGGAAATCAATAAAACCTTCAATATGCTTTTCATGGACTCATTCCTTTCCTGAACAAACGGATAATGAATATATGCTAAAAAATATGTATGAAAAAGTGCTATGCTATCCGTCCGTTTCCCTTATGATAATTGACCTATACAAGTATACAGGAAATTATTTCCGTTCGCTTTTATTATGCCTGACAATTTTCTCACCTCCTAACGGTCACTGACTCTTTCAATGAGGGCAGATTATCCAAATGGCCCCTTTAATAATTTTTAGTAATTTAAAGCCAAGTTCTCTGGTAAGAATAAAAGGTTTTATTGTATAATGGTTTCACTCTCTAATTGAGTGAATTTTGCGAGATCCTGATCTCCTCCCGAAAGGAATAGATGATAGATGAAATACGGATTTTGGCTGCCGATATTCGGCGGATGGCTGCGCAATGTGGAAGACGAGAACATGCCGGCTACGTTTGACTATGCAAAACGAGTAGTGCAGTCGGCTGAGCAATGGGGTTATGATACGACCTTGATCGCTGAATTGAACTTAAATGATATAAAAGGGATGGAAGCTGATTCACTGGAGGCTTGGTCGACGGCGGCTGGACTTGCGGCGGTGACGGATAAGATCGAGATTATGACGGCTATCCGCCCTGCGTTCCATAATCCGGCGGTGACGGCGAAAATGGCGGCGAATATTGACCGCATTTCGAATGGCCGCTTCACGCTGAATGTCGTGTCGGCCTGGTGGGCGGAAGAAGCGCGGCAGTATGGCGGCGAATTCACCGAACATGACGAGCGCTACGACCGGACAGATGAGTTTTTGCAGGTGATGAAAGGCATGTGGACGGAAGACGAATTTTCATTCAAAGGGAAATATTACGATATCCAGAATGCCCGTCTGGAACCGAAACCTGTGCAGCGTCCGAATCCGATTCTCTATGCAGGTGGCGAGAGCCCACGCGGCAAAAAATCAATCGTTGAAGGCTGCGATGCTTACGTGATGCACGGCGGCACTGTTGAAGAAATAAAAGCGAAAATCGATGATATGAAGAAATTGCGGGAAGCTACCGGCAAAACGCCGCTTCAGTCGTTCGGCATGGCGGCCTATGTCGTATGCCGGGACACCGAAGAGGAAGTCGCCGCGGAATATGCGCGCATTGTGGATATGAAAGAGTCGAGCGGTTATGTGGGCTACGATGATTTTGTCAGCAAATCACAATTGGAACAGCAAGTGAAGCTGGAAGATTATTCGGTGTCGAACCGTGGTCTGCGCCCGAATCTGATCGGCACGCCGGAACAGATTGCCGACCGCATCCTCGCATACGAAGAAGCCGGTCTTGATTTATTGCTGCTGCAATTTTCGCCGCAGCTGGAGGAAATGGAACGCTTTTCGAAAAAGGTAATGCCGTTAGTTGAAGAAAAAAGGCTGGCGCTGCAGGCGCTTTCCAACTAAGGAGAGATATAAATGACTGAAAAAATATATGTGATCCACGAAAATGAAGAATGGACGACGCACCTGTTTAAACGTCTGGATGAGTTGGGATTGCCTTATGAAGACTGGTTTATCAATGAAGGAATGGTGGATTTGAATGACACGCCACCTGAAGGCGTATTCTACAGCCGCATGAGCGCTTCTTCGCATACACGCGGCCACCGCTATGCACCGGAAATGGCGGATTCGCTGCTGGCTTGGCTTGAGCATCACGGCCGTACAGTCTTCAACGGCACGCGGGCGCTGCGCCTGGAAGTCAGCAAAGTGAATCAGTCCATGGCGTTGAATGCTGCCGGCATCCGGACACCGAAGACGATTGCTGCGAATGGCCGCGAAAAGATTATTGCCGCTGCGGAGAAATTGGACGCGCCGTCGTTCATCACTAAGCATAACCGCGCTGGTAAAGGCTTGGGCGTTCGCCTGTTTCATTCCATTGAAGCGCTGAAGGAATATCTCGACGGCGGCGAATTTGATCCGTCCGTTGACGGCATCACGCTGATCCAGGAATATATCCAGGCGCCGGAACCGTTCATCACGCGCTGCGAGTTTGTAGGTGGGAAATTCGTCTATGCCGTTCAAGTGGATACTTCTGAGGGATTCGAGTTATGCCCTGCAGACGCCTGCCGCATCGACGACCTGTTCTGCCCGGTCGGCGAACAAGTTGAAGAGAATCCGAAGTTTCAGATTGTTGAAGGATTCAATGATCCGATTATCGCGAAGTATGAGGAATTTCTTCGCAGGAATGAAATTGCTGTAGCGGGAATTGAGTTCATCCACAACGCTGCAGGTGAGATTTTTACGTATGACGTAAACACCAACACGAATTACAATTCAGATGCTGAAGCAGCTGCCGGAAAATACGGCATGCTCGAATTGGCGCAGCTGTTAGGCAGCGAATTGAAGAAAACTGTTGTTGTGGGGTAATTAATGTGATGGGTGTCTGCCGGTTTTATTGGCAGACGGCTTTGGAGATGGTTTGAGAATTTGGACTGCGCTCTTTTTGTTGGCATATGCCGGCAAGGGAGTGCAGTTTTTTATTTCGACGACTTCTGATTTACCCGGATCTTCGGCGAACGCCGATATATTTTTTTGTGCGACGATATAAATTATTGAACGACGATATCTACCTTGCGAACGACGATATAATC
>NZ_JRGN01000024.1 GCF_000775575.1 Planococcus sp. CAU13 | reverse complement strand
TGTTTATGCGCGGGAGAGTTACTTTTGTGCGCGGGAGACATGAAGTATGCGCGGAAACCAGGTGAGTTTGCGCGGAAACGGACAAGTTGGCGCTGAAGAGATAGATGTATGCGCGCAAAAACATAAGTATGCTCAAGAAAACTCCTTTTTGTCTTTTTTGATATTTTTTTGCCGCCGGAACCGCATGTTGAAGCAGAACATAAGACGGTCCTACACCCAAATTCCAAAGATCTGAAGCGGATGTTTTTCGCTCCGCGAAAAACTCCAATCCATTAAGGAAGGCTTCGCGTCCGCGAAGCCTT
>NZ_JRGN01000155.1 GCF_000775575.1 Planococcus sp. CAU13 | reverse complement strand
GACGAAGCTAGCGCAGCGATGCAGGAGCATTGGTTTTGGAAAGCGAAGCTGTTATGCGGAATTTCGGCTATATAGTCATTCGCTTTTCTTTTTTTGCATGACACGCCAGGAAAGTTGTATAATGGAAGAAGTTTATAATAGATACGGAGTGTCGAGAGTGCAGCGAATCGCAAATTTATTAGTAATTAAAAATGGTCAGGTTCTACTACTTAAAAAACCCCGACGCGGCTGGTACGTTGCACCCGGCGGAAAAATGGAAGCCGGTGAATCCGTGTACGAAGCGGCGATCCGGGAATTCACAGAAGAAACGAATGCTAAACCAGTGGATACGCATGTCAAAGGAATTTACACCATGATGATTGAAGATGAAGGCGAACTGGTCGATGAATGGATGCTTTTCACATTTGTCGCAACCGATCTGGAAGGAACCCCTTTTGTTGAAACAAAAGAAGGAATCCTGGAATGGCATCCCGTTGAAAGTCTGGCCACATTGCCAATGGCGGAAGGCGACCGGTCAAATCTGCTGTTCGCAGTCAGCCGGACAGGAGTCCAATACGGCACATTCCACTACACGATGGAATTTGAATTGCTGAAAGAAACGCTTCAAAGTTCAATAGAAGAGGTGAACCGCCAATATGGACAATAAAACAGAAGAAACAGAATTGATCGTAATCACCGGCATGTCCGGAGCAGGTAAAACGGTGGCCATCCAGAGTTTTGAAGATCTCGGTTTTTTCACCATTGATAATTTGCCGCCGGCGCTTCTGCTGACGTTCATCAAGCTGATGCGTGATTCCGGTAAATCGATGAAGCGAGTTGCGGCAGTGATGGACTTGCGCGGCGGGGACTTTTTCGACAGCCTCGTTGATGCGATCGATAATCTTGCGAAAGAGCCGAATGTTTCAGTAACGATTCTGTTTCTTGATGCGGACAATCAGACACTGGTCAGCCGCTATAAAGAAACACGGCGTTCACATCCATTGTCACCCGGCGGCTTGGTGCTCGGCGGCATAAAAAAAGAACGGGATATGCTGAATGATCTCCAGGGGCGTGCAAAGTATATCTACAACACTTCTCAGATGACTCCCCGTGAGCTGAAAGACAGAATCATTTCTGATTTCTCCTCAAACACAAGCAACGTTTTCACCGTCAATGTGATTTCATTCGGCTTTAAACACGGCATTCCGATTGACGCCGACCTGGTATTCGATGTCCGCTTCCTGCCGAATCCATATTATATAGAAGATTTAAAGCCGCTGTCCGGTCTGGATGAACCGGTATCGAGTTACGTGCTTCAATGGAATGAAACACAGATTCTCATTGAAAAATTAACCGATCTTCTGCAATTTATGATTCCCCGGTATAAGAACGAAGGCAAAGCACAATTGGTCATCGCCTTCGGCTGCACCGGCGGCCAGCATCGTTCAGTCACCTTGGCAGAGTACTATGGCAAGCTATTTGCTGAAAATAACAAAACCATCATTACTCATCGCGATGTCAAAACCAGAAAGGGCTGAGCGCATGGAAACAAAAAGCCAAAGGAAAAAGCTCGTAATCATCGGTGGAGGCACCGGGCTGTCCACTTTGCTGCGGGGATTAAAAAAACTCCCCATGGATCTGACAGCCATTGTGACCGTGGCGGATGACGGGGGGAGCTCAGGCAGGCTGCGAAATGATCTGGATATTCCGCCTCCAGGCGATATCCGAAATGTCATGGCAGCACTGTCCGATGCCGAACCTCTTGTTGCAGAAATGTTCCAATACCGGTTCAGCAAATCAATTGATCTGGGAGGACACTCTCTCGGTAATCTGATGCTTGCCGCATTGACGGATCTGACTGGCGATTTTTCGCATGCAGTGAGGGAGATGAGCCGGGTACTGAGCGTCAACGGCACGGTTATACCGGCCGCCAACCAGTTGGTGACACTGAACGCGGAGTTTGAAGACGGCACCATTGTCAGCGGTGAATCCAAGATACCGGCATACCTGCAGCCGATTAAACGGGTGTTCATTGAACCGGTCGATGTCAAAACGCTGCCGGATACTGTAACAGCCATCCGCCAGGCGGATATCATCGTAATTGGCCCGGGTTCGCTGTATACCAGCATCCTTCCGAATTTATTGGTAAAGGATATCAAAAAAGAACTGCTGGCTGCCAAAGCCAAAAAAATATATATTTGCAATCTCATGACGCAGGCGGGTGAAACCTATAAATATTCGGCTGCCGACCATATCCAGGCGCTGTACGACCATGTCGGTGAGCCGTTCCTGGATGCGGTGCTGATGGATAAGGCAGAAATGCCCCCGGGCGTGGTTGAACTGTATAAGCAGGAGAGGGCCAGGCCTGTCGCTTATGACGAAGAGCGGCTGCTGGAATTCGGCCTGGAAATCCACCGGGAAGATATTGCGAATATTTTCGAAAACGCCGTCCGCCATGAACCGAGAAAAGTGGCAGAGTGGCTTTTTCAATATGCAGGCGGAAAATTGAAGGAAGATGCAAAGCTTCGGTATTTTTGAAAGTTTGAAAGGGGGGAGAATAAATTGTCTTTCGCTTCGGAAACAAAAAAGGAAATGACACAACTAGAAGTGGATGAATGCTGTGGAAAAGCTGAACTATCAGCTTTGATAAGGATGAACGGAACCCTGTCATTTTCCAGCAGGCAGTTGAGCGTCGATATACAGACAGAGAACGCCGCCATTGCCCGCAGGATCTATACACTTTTAAAGCGTTTTTATCTGCCCTATCCGGTGGAACTGCTGGTAAGGAAAAAAATGCGCCTGAAAAAGAACAACGTTTATATTTGCAGGCTGCGGGATGGTTCGAAGCATATACTGGAGGATTTACTGATCATAACGGAAGGTTTTCAGTCTCAGCAGGAAATCGATAAGAAGCTGATTGAAAAAAATTGCTGCAAACGCGCTTATCTTCGCGGTGCATTTCTGGCTGGCGGTTCCGTCAATAACCCGGAAACATCGTCCTATCATCTTGAAATCTACTCCTCTGACCGGGACCACGCAGATTCTCTGACAGAGCTGATGAATTATTTCCAGTTGAACAGCAAAACGATTGAACGGAAAAAAGGCTTCATCACTTATTTAAAGGAAGCGGAAAAGATTTCCGATTTTCTGAGTGTTGCCGGGGCACATTCAGCGCTGCTGAAATTTGAAGATGTCCGCATCATCAGAGACATGCGCAACAGCGTAAACAGGCTCGTCAATTGCGAAACTGCGAACCTCAATAAAACCATCGATGCCGCACTCAGGCAAGTGGAAAACATCCGGTTTATCGACAGTGTTATCGGAGTCGAGCAGTTGCCTGAGCGCTTAAAGGAAATTGCGAGACTGCGTGTTGAGTATCAAGATGTTACACTTAAGGAACTGGGCGAAATGGTGTCGTCAGGGAAGGTCAGCAAATCGGGTGTCAATCACCGCCTTCGGAAGATTGACGAAATCGCCGAATCATTAAGAAAAGGCGAAACGATCGGCGGTTAATACCGCAGATTTTTTAAAAAAATTCATTACAGTCAATTTTCTGAGGAGGATATGCATGGTTGAGAAACAAGTGAATGTACAATTGAAATCAGGTTTACAGGCGAGACAGGCTGCTTTATTTGTTCAGGAAGCTAACAGATATAATTCAGATGTCTACCTCGAAAAAGAAGGAAAGAAAGTCAATGCTAAGAGCATCATGGGCATTATGAGCCTGGCTATAAGCAAAGGCACAGCCGTCGTCATTTCGGCAGACGGTTCTGATGAAGAGTCGGCAGTCGGCGCATTATCGGCGCTGATTGAAAAAGAGGCATAAGCAAACCCCGCAGGCATTATGCCGCGGGGTTTGTTTTTTAACTATTGTCCAGATTCTCGCGGCCCTTGAACGGGCGCAATCGCTTTTCTGTTAAATATCTTCTTTTACATGATCATTCGGCATTTTGCTGCGCGTGATGATCTGGTCGACCAATCCGTATTCTTTCGCACGTTCAGCTGTCATGAAGTTATCGCGGTCTGTATCTTTCGAAATGACTTCAAGGGGCTGGCCTGTGCGTTCAGACAAGATTTGGTTTAATTTCTCACGAAGGTGAAGAATGCGTTTTGCGGCGATTTCAATCTCCGTCGCCTGGCCCTGTGCACCGCCAAGTGGCTGGTGAATCATGACTTCAGCGTTCGGAAGCGCATAGCGTTTTCCTTTCGTGCCGGCTGCCAGCAGGAATGCTCCCATTGATGCTGCCATACCGATGCAGATGGTCTGAACATCCGGACGGATGAACTGCATCGTGTCGTAAATTGCCATACCGGCTGTGATGCTGCCGCCAGGTGAGTTGATGTAGATGGAAATATCTTTTTCAGGATCTTCCGCTTCTAAAAACAGAAGCTGTGCGACGATGGAGTTTGCCACGTTATCGTCAATGCCGCTGCCGAGCATGATGACGCGGTCCTTCAAAAGGCGCGAATATATGTCATAAGCGCGTTCTCCCCGGCTCGTCTGTTCAATTACTGTTGGAATTAAATTCATAGAAAATCCTCCTTGTGTAAGTGATTTCATTCAGCACTGAAATCTAGTTCAGCTGTATTATTATCATACACATTTTGGTCAATGAAGGTCAAATCTAACGAATTAAAAAATTCAACTTGAAATGGCCTGATTTGTTTTGTATACTAGAAAAGTCGCTAAGACACAAACGCCCTCGTAGTGTAATGGATCACACGCAAGATTCCGGTTCTTGAAATGGGAGTTCGATTCTCTCCGAGGGCATATGTAGCCAACCCGCTTTGCCAATTGATGGCGGAGCGGGTTTTTTATTACAATGAAATTTATAAAAAACTATTTAAAATAAATCAGGTATTTGCATTCATATGCCGCTTCGTCGCTTTGGACAGTGCT
>NZ_JRGN01000070.1 GCF_000775575.1 Planococcus sp. CAU13 | reverse complement strand
CCTGCATCGCTTCGCTGCTTCGTCGCAAAGGAGTTGTCCCAAATTCTCTTTTGGGACAACTCCTTGTCTGACGCTGGGATCCGAAAAAGTGAAGCTGAGAGAGAAAGTGACACTGTACTTTTACGCTAAGGGTAGAAAGTATATAATATAGAAGGAAAATGAAAATTGTAACAGGAAAAAGAGGTGACTGCGATGTTTGATCGATTGCAGGCAGTAGAAGATAGATATGACCGTTTAACTGAATTATTGAGTGACCCCGATATCGTCAGCGACACCAATAAGCTCCGCGAATATTCGAAAGAGCAATCCGACCTTCAGGAAACGGTCGAAGCTTACCGTGAATACAAAGAACTGCAGGCGCAATTGGCCGATGCCAAAGCGATGTTCGATGATAAAATGGACGCCGATATGCGGGAAATGGTCAAAGAAGAAGTGAATGAACTGGAAGAAAAAGTGGAAGCGATTGAAGCGCGTCTCCATATTTTATTGATTCCCAAAGATCCGAACGACGATAAAAACGTCATCATGGAAGTCCGCGGAGCAGCAGGCGGAGACGAAGCGGCGCTTTTTGCAGGCGACCTCTACCGGATGTACAGCCGCTATGCGGAATCGAAAGGCTGGAAAGTCTCCATAATGGATTCTTCCCCTACGGGTCTTGGCGGTTTTAAAGAGATCGTCTTCATGGTCTCTGGAAAAGGCGCATATTCAAAGCTGAAATTTGAAAATGGCGCACACCGCGTACAACGTGTTCCCGAAACGGAATCCGGCGGACGCATCCATACGTCAACGGCGACGGTGGCGTGTCTGCCGGAAGTCGAAGAAGTGGAAGTTGAAATCCATGATAACGATATCCGCGTGGATACGTACGCTTCATCCGGTGCCGGCGGCCAGTCGGTCAATACGACGATGTCGGCTGTGCGTTTGACGCATATTCCGACAAACACAGTCGTAACGTGCCAGGATGAAAAATCGCAGATCAAAAACAAAGCGAGTGCCATGAAAGTCCTGCGCGCGCGCGTCTACGATAAATTCCAGCAGGAAGCGCAGGCGGAATACGATGCTGTGCGTAAATCAGCAGTCGGAACCGGCGACCGCTCCGAGCGGATCCGGACCTATAATTATCCGCAGAACCGTGTAACCGATCACCGCATCGGATTGACGATACAGAAACTGGACCAGATTCTCCAGGGCAAAATGGATGAAGTAATCGATGCATTGATCGTGGAAGAGCAATCTGCGAGAATGGAAAGCCTCAATAATGCATAAAAAAGAAAAAATTTTTGAGGCCCTTAACCGGGCTTCTTCTTATTTAAAGGAACATGGACGTGAGGAGGCCGCTGCAGGAATCCTTCTGCAGCATGTGCTGGGCGTCAGCCAGGCGGGTTTACTGGCTTCTTTGCGAGATGAGCTTGCCGAGAAGGACAATGACCAATTCCAGGAATTCATCGAACAGTTTGCAAAAGGCACACCCGTGCAGCATCTGACCGGCTATGAAATTTTCTATGGCAGAAAATTTTTCGTTAACCCGGATGTGCTCATACCCCGGCCCGAAACGGAAGAATTGGTGGAAGAGGCACTGGAATTGATTCGTGTTCATCTTTCGAATCCTTCTCCGGTAATCGCTGATATCGGCACGGGCAGCGGAATCATCGCCATTACCATGAAAAAAGAATTGCCGGCTTCGAACGTGACTGCAACTGACATATCACAAAAAGCGCTGGATACAGCCCGTCAAAATGCGAAGCTGCTGGAAGCGGAAATCCACTTCCGGCTGGGAGATTTACTGGAGCCGCTGCAAGGGCAGAAATGGGATGTCGTCCTGTCGAATCCTCCTTATATCGCCCATTCGGAAGCAGCGGAAATGGCGGATACCGTAAAAGATTTCGAGCCGCATTCGGCTTTATTCGCCGAGCAGGAAGGCCTCGCTCTGTACAGCAGAATGATGGATGGCCTGCCTGATTTGTTGAATAAACCCGGAATCGTCGGGCTGGAAATCGGCCATTTACAGGGAGAGGCTGTGGAAAAGATGCTGAAAAACACTTTTCCACAGGCTGAAGTTTACGTAAAAAAAGATATCAACAAAAATGACCGGATGGTTTTCTGTATCATTAGCTGAGTTGTGCACAAATTGGGTATAATATTCATGGAGTTACCCACAAATGTGGACAAAACAACAGGAACCTGAGGAAATGGGAGTTGCTGAAATGCTGACCGATGTAATTCTTGTGGATAAGAATGTGAATAAAGAAGAAACTTACGCACAGGCTGTGGATATTATCCGGGATGGCGGAATCGTCGCTTTTCCGACTGAGACAGTTTACGGCCTGGGAGCAGATGCCACGAACGCTGAAGCAGTCGGCAAAATTTTCGAAGCGAAAGGGCGGCCGTCGGACAATCCCCTGATTGTCCACGTCGATTCAAAGGAATCGGCTGTCGGTTATGCTGAAGAGGTTTCTGACAAAGCGCTGAAACTGATGGATGCTTTCTGGCCGGGTGCATTGACGCTGATCCTGAAATCCAAGCCTGGTGTTTTCGCAATGAATGTAACCGCCGATCTTGATACAGTTGGAATCCGTGTGCCGAATCATCCGGTGGCGCTCAATCTGCTGAAGCGCCTGAAGCTGCCGATTGCGGCTCCAAGCGCCAATACAAGCGGAAAACCGAGCCCGACGCTTGCCGAGCATGTATATCATGACATGGAAGGGAAGATTCCATTGATTCTTGACGGCGGCCCCACGAAAATCGGCATTGAATCAACGGTGCTCGACATGACCAGCGAGCCGCCGGTAATACTGAGGCCGGGCAATGTAACAAAACAGCAGATTGAAAATGTCATTGGGACAGTCAGATTATCAGCTGAAGTCCAGGGCAGCAAACCTAAATCTCCCGGTATGAAATATACACATTATGCACCGGAAGCTCCTGTATATTTGATTGAAGATGACAGCGGACTGATCAAAAAAGCGATTCAGCACGTGCAGGGCAAAGGCAGGAAAGTTGCTGTACTCAGCGCAGCGGATTATCCTGAAGCTGATTATCATTTTCCTTTGAGCGCAGAAACTTTATACAGCAGTTTGCGCAAATGCGATATGACGGATGCCGATTTGATTTTGGCTGGCGTTTCAGCCGAACATGATGATAATGATTTCATGATGAACCGTCTGGAGAAAGCGGCAGACCATAAATGGTTCAGCTGAATATTCTTGGAAAGCAGGTGGCAGGATGAAAATAGTATTTGTTTGTACAGGAAATACGTGCAGAAGCCCGATGGCCGAAGCGATTCTTGCTTCAAAGGAAATCGCGGGCATAGAAGTCCGTTCTGCCGGCGTTTTCGCGGGCAGCTCGCCAATTTCTGAAAATGCAGGTGCGGTTCTTGAAAATCAGGGCATTGAATTTGAACATACTTCCCGTTCACTGATGCCGGAAGACCTGGAATGGGCGGATATCGTTTTGACCATGACGCTGTCCCATAAACAGCTTATTCTTCAGCAGCACCGGGAGGCTGCGGATAAGATATTTACATTAAAGGAATATGTTACAGGAATACCGAAAGACGTCAGTGATCCTTACGGCGGTTCCTATTCGCTCTATCAGAAGACGTTCGATGAACTGCGCGACCTGATCGGCAGGCTGGAACAGAAACTTTTACAGGAAAAATAAAACGTGCCGTCCACTCATAAGTGGGCGGCTATTTTTTGCAGGCGGGGCTGATGGGATGAAAACGTCCATTTATAGCTTTTTCGCATAAAGATGTTAAAATGAAATCAAAGTGCAAATGTGAAAGAAGGCTTTTGCACTAACAGAAAAGAAAAGAGGGTTATCTATGAAAATTGCTATTTCTTCAGATCATGGCGGCAATGTTCTTCGCAAGGAAATCGTCAATCTCTTAAACGAGATGGGAATGGAATATCAGGATTTTGGACCGCACACAGATGATTCGGTGGATTACCCGGATTATGCGACACCGGTTGCAGAGGCAGTCGTAAAAGGGGAAGCGGACCGCGGCATCCTGATCTGCGGAACAGGCATCGGCATGTCGATCGCAGCCAATAAAGTAAAAGGGATCCGATGCGCCCTTGTGCATGATGTATTCAGCGCAAAAGCGACCAGAGGGCATAACGACTCGAATGTCCTTGCCATGGGCGAGCGCGTTGTCGGACCGGGACTTGCACGGGAAATTGCCAGAACCTGGCTGACCGAGGAATTCGAAGGCGGCCGCCATGATAAACGGATTCAAAAAATCACAAACTTAGAAAGATAAGGAGTGGTCAACATGCAAACTTTATGGCAATTGCAGCTGGAGGAAACCTTGAGTGAACTGGAGCAGGAGATCGTTTTCAGAAAAGGCCAGGTTTTTGTGGTCGGCTGCTCGACTTCTGAAGTCGTCGGACAGCATATCGGCACCGGCGGCGGCTTGGATATTGCCGAAAGTTTGTATGAACCGCTCCGGAAATTCGCGGAGCGCCATAAAATATTTTTGGCATTCCAGGGCTGCGAACACATCAACCGTGCACTGACGGTCGAACGGCACGCTGCTGAAAAATACGGCTGGGAACCTGTGTCGGTCATTCCGGTTCCCAAAGCCGGCGGGTCCATGAGTGCTTATGCGTACAGCATGATGGACGATCCCGTAGTGGTCGAAGAAATCATAGCCCATGCCGGGATCGACATTGGCCAGACAATGATTGGCATGCATTTAAAAAGAGTGGCCGTTCCGGTGCGCACATCTGTTAAACTAATAGGTGATGCGATTGTTTCATCAGCAACCACCCGCCCGAAACTGATTGGGGGAGAACGCGCCAGCTACAATCGTGAGTTTGTTCAACTACAGGAGGGAAATATGGATGGAATTGATTAAAGCACAGGATCAGGCATTATATGAAGCAATGAATGCGGAAAAAAACCGCCAGGAAGCGAATATCGAACTGATTGCATCAGAAAACTTCGTCTCGCAGGCTGTAATGGATGCTCAAGGCTCAGTATTGACCAATAAATACGCGGAAGGCTACCCGGGTAAACGTTATTACGGGGGCTGTGAATTTGTGGATGTAGTGGAAAATATTGCAAGAGATCGCCTGAAAGAGATTTTCGGCGCTGACCATGCAAACGTCCAGCCGCATTCCGGTTCACAGGCGAATATGGCGGTCTACACGGCAGTACTGGAAAAAGGCGACACGATTCTGGGCATGAACCTGAACCACGGCGGCCATTTGACTCACGGCAGCAAAGTGAACTTCAGCGGCATGCAATACAATTTCGTTGAATATGGTGTAGATGAAGAAACTCATTTGATCGATTACGATAAAGTCCGTGAAGCGGCGCTTGAACACAAACCGAAAATGATCGTGGCGGGAGCGAGCGCTTATTCGCGTCAATTGGATTTCGCGAAATTCCGTGAAATCGCTGATGAAATCGGTGCTTACCTGTTTGTTGACATGGCTCATATTGCCGGACTTGTGGCAGCGGGCGCACATCCGAACCCAGTGCCGCACGCGCATTTTGTCACTTCAACCACTCATAAAACCCTGCGCGGCCCACGCGGCGGACTGATTCTTTGCAAAGAGGAATTCGCCAAGAAAATTGATAAAACGATTTTCCCGGGAATCCAGGGCGGCCCGCTGATGCACGTGATTGCAGCCAAAGCAGTGGCTTTCGGCGAAGCGCAGCAGCCTGAATTCAAAGAATACATTGGACAAGTTGTTAAAAACGCTAAAGCTTTGGCAGAAGGCCTGATGGCAGAAGGCGTTGACATCGTATCCAAAGGTACAGAAAATCACTTGATGCTGATCGATACCCGTTCACTCAACCTGACAGGCAAAGTGGCTGAAAAAATTCTGGATGAAGTCGGCATTACGACGAATAAAAACACCATCCCATTTGATCCGGAAAGCCCGTTTGTAACATCAGGGATCCGTCTTGGCACACCTGCCGTTACATCCCGCGGCTTTAAAGAAGCAGAAATGAAAGAAATCGCGTCAATCATGGCGATGCTCCTTAAAAACCCGGAAGATGAAGCGGTGAAGAAAGAAGCGGCTGAACGCACAGCTAAAATGACAGCCAGCTTCCCGCTATACAAATAAAGCAAATGCAGCAGCTGTCCACGTCAGGCAGCTGACTGCTTTTTTTTCCATCGATTACGAAAGAAGGGTTATCTGATGCCAAACAATAAAATGGAAACAGAAAAATACATAATAGTTGATTGGCTCAGCCGCCTTGGTGTCGAATTCCAGACCGGTTTTGTAGTTATCAATTCAGAAATCGAAGATCAGCCGATTCTCTATGCCAATCAGGCGTTTTACGATATGACCGGTTACAGTGAAAATGATGTGATCGGCAGGAACGGAAGATTTCTGCATGGAGAAAAAACGGACCGGCTGGTCAGTGCCAAAATTCGGGAAAGTGCGGTATCTGACCGGGCTGAGACTTTCGAAATCGTCAATTATCGAAAAGATAAAAATCCGTTCTGGAATGAAATTACTGTTCAGCCCATTCGTATGGATGGCGGCGAACATAAATATACGCTGCTGCTGATGAAAAATATCAATGACAGGAAAAGGGAAGAAGCACTGATCCAGCTTCAGCAGGAGGCTTACACCGGTATAGAAAAAGGCTATATGCTCGGTTCGCTTCTGGAAAACGTGTGCCGGATCATCGAGTCGTTCTTCAAGGACGGCACCGCCTGCTCCATTCTGTTTGTGGATGACGACAATAAATTCCGGAATGTGGCCGGAAAGTCGGTTCCGAAAGGGTTCCGTGATTCCATCGAGGGCCGGGAAGCGGGTCCTTCTTCCGGTTCATGCGGCGCTGCCTATAATGGAGGGCAAACGGTGATCATTGAAAATATGCTGGAGGACGAGCTCGGGGCGGATTACCGCGAAGTTGCCATCGAATACGGCTTCAAATCCAGCTGGTCAGTGCCGTTTCTCGATAAGGATGGAAATGCCATCGGCACTATGGGCATCTATTTCCCCTCTATAACAAAGCCGGATGACAAGGACTATAATTTCCTGGAAAGAATTGCGCCGACGATTTCATTGACGGTCAAATATTCCCGCCAGCAGGAAGAAATGCTGAAGCTTGCATATACAGACCGGACAACCGGTCTGCGCAACCGCAATTATTTCATGATTGAGCTGGCTTCGCTGCTTTCTGAAAATAAGGAAGGTATGGTCGCTTTCCTGTCAGTGGACGAATACGTTAATGTTGTGGATCAATATGGACATCGTGCGGGAGATCAATTGATCCAGGAAATCGGGAAGCGCTTCAGCATGGCCACTTCTTCACGGGACGCTTTGATCGCCCGTTTCTCGGATTCGACTCTTGCACTTGTCAGTTTGATGCCTCTGGACCAGATCCCGGATTATCTGGAAGAACTCGCAAAATTACTGGCAGAACCGATAACGGTAAGGGATATGGAATTATTCCTCTCACTGAAAACCGGCGTCTCCATTATTACAGCGATGCAGCAGGATGTTGAAGAATTGATTCGCTATGCTGACAGCGCTTTATCAAAAGCGAAACTGCGGCCAGGCGATTCCATCTGCTATTACGAAAACGAGCACGATGAACATATGATGAGAAATCTGCGCATCGCCAATGAGCTGACGGCTGCACTCCGCCGTAAAGAGATCAAAGTCCATCTCCAGCCGAAAGTGGATATGCGAAACGGAAGGATTATAGGCTTCGAAGCGTTGGCACGCTGGCATTCCCCGGAACTCGGCAACATCGCGCCGGATGTTTTTATACCGGCGGCTGAAAAAAATGGCAAGATTCGTTTGCTGGAACAGGATGTGTTGAAACAGGTGCTCGAATGGCTGAAAAGACGCCAGGAACAGAAACTGCCTCTTCAGCAGATAGCCATCAATATTTCGGCTGACCATTTCTTCCACCATTCATTTGTCCCGAATCTGGTGGATATGACGGCCGAATATGGCATCGACCCTGGCCTGATCCAGCTTGAAATTACGGAACGCATCGGCTTTGTCGATATTGAGGCTGCCCGGAAAATTTTCAGGCAAGTGACGAAATACGGATTCACGAGCTCCGTCGATGACTTCGGGACCGGCTATTCTTCGTTGAGTTATCTGCAGAAACTGCCGGTCAGTGAAGTGAAGATCGACCGGTCGTTCATCTCCAAGATGCATGAAGCGGATACCCTGGCAATTGTACGGACAATTATTCAGCTGGCGGAAAACCTCGGCCTTTCATCTGTCGCAGAAGGCGTAGAGACGGAAGAGCAGAAACAGCAGCTGCTGAAGCTGGGCTGCCACATCGCGCAGGGCTATTATTTCTACCGGCCGATGCCAATGGAAGATGCGAATATCCTTTAAACCGGAGCCCAGTCTCCGGTTTTTTTGCGTTATAAAAAAACTGAAAAATTGCAATGCTCGCTGAGGCGTTCAGAGCTCAATATTTTCTGTTATACTTATTTGGATAATGTGAAAAAAAGGAGAGATGCGCCATGGGGAAAGTATATGTTTTTGATCACCCGCTAATTCAGCATAAACTGACATACATCCGCGACAAGTCGACCGGAACGAAAGAATTCCGCGAATTGGTGGATGAAATATCAACTTTAATGGCATTTGAAATCACACGCGATCTTCCGCTGAAGGAAATTGAAGTGGAGACACCGGTGCAACTCGCCAAAGCAAATGTATTGGCAGGCAAAAAAATGGCTGTTGTGCCGATTCTGCGTGCCGGAATCGGAATGGTTGACGGTATTTTAAAATTGATCCCTGCAGCCAAAGTCGGTCATATCGGCCTTTACCGTGATCCGGAAACTTTGCTGCCGGTCGAATATTATTTCAAGATGCCTTCTGACGTCCAGGAACGTGAATTGATTGTTGTCGACCCTATGCTCGCGACTGGCGGCTCGGCAATCGAAGCAGTGAATTCCCTCAAGAAACGAGGAGCGGTGAAAATCCGTTTCATGTGCATCATTGCAGCACCGGAAGGCGTCGAAGCTTTGCAGAACGCGCATCCGGATGTGGACATCTATATCGCAGCCCTTGATGAAAAACTGAACGACCACGGCTACATCGTTCCAGGTCTCGGCGATGCCGGAGACCGCCTGTTCGGGACAAAATGAAATAGAAAAGCGACGGCGAAGAGATGGCCCAAGGTTTATGGGCCC
>NZ_JRGN01000038.1 GCF_000775575.1 Planococcus sp. CAU13 | reverse complement strand
GTTTACATATCAGGAATTATCGGAAGTAGTTATAATTTCAATAGCAAAACATAAAGAGGAAGATGGATGCTGATTAGCGTCTGTCTTCCTCTTTTGTCTATAAAAGTATACTTTTTCGAAAGAGCTGAATGATTGTATCGGCAAACTCTTCTTAAAGAGGGAAAACACGTAGATAAAAAAACCAGACCTATGGATGAAATGATTTAGTGGGATTGAAGCGTATAGTAGTATTAAGTAAAGATTAGGTAGCAGAATTGGTAAAGTCGTCAGTCCTATGGCCGTTTCTCCCAAGGGGTAATCGTTCCAATCACATGTTTCGATTTGTTTTCTCGGATGGCTTCTATAACCCCATCGGAAATCTCTTCATGAGTTAACCAGCGGGACAAGCCATCTTCGATCTTAAACCCTAGCTGAATTTGATGATAATCAACATGTGGAGGAACTGCCGTATTGGCTTTGATGTCTTCCAGTTTTGAACTGCTGCCATTAACTTGAAACAGATCCCATGATTGGAGCCGAGGAAGGGATTCCGTTAAACAAGGAATCACTTGTGTTCCGTTGGAATGGATCCAAGCAACCACCAACTGGATGGGGCCATTCTGTTGCTGGATATGATGTAGTTGTTCCGCTAATTCTTTCGTATTCGTGTAGTCAACCAAAACCGGTGTCAGCTGTGCAGGATTTTGGTCCAGGAGCCGCTGCATCTTCTCCGGATTCCGGCCGATCACCGAAACGTGGTAGCCGTTTTCCGCTAACCAGATGGACACGTTGGCCAGCATTCCTGTGCCGCCTATTACAAGTGCATGTTTCATTTCAATCATTCCTTTGCTGAGTGAATGGTGTTCATGTATCGAATTTGATTTTCTTATTGAATTGCTAGAAAGGATGGTATGAATGACTACTCTAGTGGAAGCGTCTAATTGTTTGTTGTTATCCACCGACCAAAAGAAATCTGAAGGTCTCTGGCGGAACGACCCCTGCTACAAATTCCTGTTTTCGTTGAAAGGTTTCATGAACTACCAGAGCAGCCGAAACGAATTTTCGCTAATGGAAAATGAGTTCATGGTGTTCAATCCCCATGACGAGCATCGGCAGCTTGCCGTAGACGATCATAAGTTTCTGGTGGAACTGGACGCCGCATTCCTCAACGAAGCAACGGCTGCCATTGCAAACATTCAGGGAGAACTTTTCTTTGCACAAACCACGCAAAAACATCCACTCGTGGAACAATGGGTCCATTTTGTGCAGCAATACATACTGTTGGAAGGAGAAGGCGAAAGCCAGTCTTCTGAAGTATTCTTAGAGCACAGCTTTGCCCAACTCAGTTTATTGTTGGCTAAGTCCGCTATTGGAACCCATACTTCTGACTTGATTACGGACCCATTTCGCTCAATTCAGCCTGCACTTGTTCAAGTGATGGCATCTTTAAAAGACGATTATCAACATGTGTGGACCTTGGAAGAAATGGCGGCGCTTCTGGGTGTCAGCAAATTTCAATTCGCCCACCTATTTAAAGAAAAGATCGGTGTTTCCCCGTATTCCTGGCTTCAGCTCTATCGATTGGTCCGAAGCCAAGAACTGCTTTTGCATACAGAGCGAACCATAACGGATATCGCCCATAGCTGCGGCTTTTCTTCCGTTGGCGTTTACAATCAATTATTTAAACGCCTCTACGGATTTCCGCCGAGCTTTTTCCGTCAACGCTATTCGAGTTAAGTAAAAGACAGCACAAACGACCATCATGCTGCCACAGAAGACAAAGAGAGCACTGATCTCGATGAATGCGGTGAGTGCGCCAAACAGCATGAGGGAAATGACATTTGATCCATAGAGAAGGACCGCATTGAAACTGAATGCCCGGCCCAGCTTCCGGGCTGGAACCAATGTTTGAATCAAGAAAACACGGGAAAGACTGGAGAGGGGCAAACCGGCTGCCGCAATCAATACACCCAGAAAGTAAAGGGGAAGGTGGGTAGCGAACCCCAATACTAAGATTCCCATTCCCCATACAACAGAGCCGGCCAAATAAAGAGTAAACGTAAGCTTTTTCCAGAAGAACGGAATGATCACATTGATCAGGATGACCCCGATGCCATACCATCCCAATAAGAGACTGTAAAATTCTTCACCTTGGCTTGGGTAGTGTTGCAGAAGAAGCAAGAGCAAACCGACTTGCCATACCCAGGTGTTGAAAAAGACCATCAGAAACGTCACGATAAACAAATTTTTTATGGTCCCTTCGCCTTTTACCCATAGAAAGAACGCAACAATTGACTGGAAGATTCCTTCCTTTTTCCCTCCCAGTGTATGCTCCTCGTTTAACGGTTCAACCCAATGGATTTTTAAGATGAAAAGCGCACTCAAACCATACGTTAGCGCATCAATCGAATAAAAATGGATGGTGTGTCCGGCACTCAACAGACCGATACTGAAAATAGGGGTGAGTACCTGAACGCCTCTTGTCACCGTGTCCAGCAAACTATTGACCGTCGTACGGTCATCAACTGGGGTGACGAGTGGCAAAACGGCCCGGTATGCCGGATTGTAAAAACAGCCCAGGCTCTGAATCACGAAACTGACAATCAGTAAATGCCAAAAAGCTAACATATCGAATTGATAGAAGACAACCAGTGAGAGAATTATGGGAACTCGAATAAGGTCGATCCACATCAGCAGCCTTTTTTTCTGCACATGGTCCGCAACCGCACCGCCAATTAATCCGAACAACAGGTAAGGGACGGCCTGTGAAATGGCAATCACCGTCGTCAGGCTAGCTGATTGCGTCAAATCATAGGCGATAAAAAGAAAGGCCAACCCTGCGAGGACATTCCCCAGCTGTGAAACGCCGGCACCGGCCAAGTAATAGAGAACACTTTTGTTTTTTAATACGTTTCGATACATCGCAACCACCTCATGTACAGGCTACGCTTCATTTTCTGTCTCATCTATATGAATCTTGCTGTTTTTCACGACAATATTCAGGAAAGAAACAGTAAGGGTTAATTTTATTCGAATTCCAAAGTGCAGGCACAAGTTTACATATAAGAAATTATAGGAAGAGAAGAAGTCAAAAAAGCTTCTTCTCTTTTTTTAATTCTTCTTTGGAAAAAAATTTCTCAGAAGCAGAACACTCCTTCAGGTAAATGGGTATAATAAGAACAAGTGTTCTTATTTCGAGGAGGAATTGATCATGGAAGAAAAAAGAAGTAATAGTCCAGAAAATGAGAGAAAGCATACGCAGTGGGAAGGGCTGTTCGTCTCGCAGCATGCCTGGGATTCCGATAATGCAAGCGATCCGCAGCCGATGCTCAGTGCCGATGAAAAACAAGCCATATGGGATATGTTGATTGTGGCTCTTGACCGGGAGTGTACCGTCTTCATCCAATCCTGGGAAGACCGCCATTTCAAATTCCACCGGTGCACGATCCGGGAGATAGATGATACCCAGCGGATCGTCACCTATGAAGATCCCTTTGGCGAATGGCAGCTTGCCATCGATACGATTACTTCCATCCATATGCTGGACTGACTCATCCGAATGCTGAGACGGCAGCTGCTGAAAGTCCATCTCCGGCATTTTCTTGTTAAAAAATAAGCAGGATCTGCCTGCTTTCGAAATGCTGGAGAAGACCTGGAAGTCTGTTCCTAAAACAAGTATAGTGAAAGTAGATTGAGTTATCTGTCAAAATGCTGGAGGCAGGTTGTCGCCTTCAGCAGAAAGTCATCTAAAAGAAAAAAATTCGTTTATGAACTTGAATGGCCACACTACCATGTACAAGGGAGCTGATATTTTGAGTTATTTTTCAAAAAGCAGTACAGAGATTTCATTGGAGGATACAGAGAAAGAGTTTGCCAAACTGAAAAGACAGCTTCATGATCTGCTTTACCGGTTAGGGGATGATGGGGAAAACATTGCTTCCAGTCGGAACGTGGATGAAAGATTTCTGATCCAGCAATATCGGATGCTGACCGAACAGCTGGATGCTATCCATCGGAAACTGGAGTACCTGTCCAAAGACGTCGTCTCAGAAGGGCCGATTTTCCATAATTCCGCTGGCCGCTATGAAATGCTGAACGGGGATTACTTTACAAGCGGGAGTAGGATCGAACTTTTGGTGAAGGATGACGACGAGGATGAAGATGAGCGAACGTATTGGGTTCTGACAACCATCGAACACAACGGAGACGATTATTATGCAGTGGCTTTAGGACGGGAAACATCCATCAACGGCATGACGGCTCGCCTGAGAAGATGACAGTACAAACGGATTATTGTTTCTAAAATCTACTAGAGCAGCTTCCCATCTATACATACTATTGATGAAGAACAACGATTCAAGGCTTTTCCTTTGAATCACAGTAAATTTATTTCAAATTAACGTTAATCACAGTATTCATCTCCCTAAAGAATTTGAGGGATCTACCCGATATAAAGAACGGGGAGGTCAAGAAAATGCAGATAGATTTTTCTCAAATAGACACCAGTGTCATCGATAGAATGGCGTTGTTTATCGGAATATTAGCAGTAGGTTGCGTGCTTCTTCCAATGTTGGTGGGTGGAATGCTAAAACTCATTAAAATGCCTTTTTTCATTGTAAGGATTGGAGTCGGATTCACAGGCTTAGGATGGGCTTATTACTGGGCTACAGAAATTTTAAGTAAATTTTAGAAATGGTTAAATGAATCGGTGTAAAAAGTAAATCAGGAATTTGGGTTAGTAGGAGGATGACTGTTAGCGGGTATCGGGTTTGCTGAACTGGTTTTTTCTAATGACCACGATCTAACCCAAAAGTTAATAGACAGAAGGAGGGAAGATAACGATGGATACCGGTTATCTTTTTTTCTTGAGTTCTATTTGTTCGCAAAATATCAATTTAACGAACAAATAATGTAGGTGCTTTGTTATAATTGACTTAAAAGGGAAGCCTTAAGGAGTATTCTAAAATGAAAAATCGAGTTGATTACATTACTAAACGAGCTGATTTTTATAGTCTATATCAATACAACAATGAATATAATATCTACAACAATAGACTTGATCCAGAAACTGGAGTTTGGCGTTACATGGACTTTTCTAAGCTAGTAAATCTCCTTGATACAGCTTCTGTATTCTTTACAAAGCCTCTTAATTTCAGGGATCCTTATGAAGGAGCATTTTCAGAGATAGACTTCAAAAGAATTATCGGGGAACCTTTCTCTTACATACCGGATATTAAAGTTGATTTTGATGGGGTAAGAAAAAATCTGATACAAAGCTCAAGAGCTCTACTCAATTATACAGGAGTCTCATGTTGGCATTTGAATAACTATGAATCAGCTGCTATGTGGGATTTGTATTTAAAATCTGGAGAAGGTATAGCTATAAAAACAAATGTAAAAAATTTAATAAATAGCATGGAACGAGAGACTTTTTATGGTCAGGTTCAGTATATTGATTATTTAAAAGACATGGCAGGCAATAATATATTTGAAACTCTCTTTTACAAAAGAAGCTCGTTCAATCACGAAAATGAATTTAGGCTTATGACTTTTGAGTCAATTGAAGATCCATTTTTCGGAGATTATGGCAGCAATATCCCATGTAATCTGAATCAATTGATAGAATCTATTTATGTTGCCCCTACTTCTCCAAGCTGGTTTAGAGAAACTGTTGAAGCTGTTTTAAAAAAGTACAATGTAGATAAGCCCGTAATCCAGTCTTCTCTATATGAGGGTCCAAGACAAATTTTTTGAAACTACATTATTCAATTAGTGTTATTTACTTCAAATTAAACACATTAAATAAGTTCGTTTAAATTACATTTTGCGAACATATAGAAATACACTCAATCATAGGAGGTCTACAGTATATGGCCATAACACCCGAAGAACTGCAGATCCTCCAACGGATCGAAAATCAGTTGAAAACCATGCCCTTCTACGTCGTCGAATATGTCCGGTCGAAAAAAAGAGCTGGTCTTTCGGCTGATACCTTGTTGCAGTATCTGTACCGCTACCAGCATTTCTTTCAATGGCTGCTTCGCGAAAACCTGACTGAATCGCCGGATATCGCGTCTATCCCTTACCCGGTCTTGGCAGAACTGAAGAAGCAGGACGTGGAGCACTACATTGAATTTTTGCAGGAAGAATCCCTCACCCAGGAGATCAACATTGTGAAAAAGCGGGGCACTGCGGTCGTGACGCTATCCGTGAATGCGTTGAAATCGCTCTTCAACTACCTGACGAAAGAGACGGAAAACGAAGACGGCGAATCGTACTTCTACCGGAACGTCATGAGCAAGATCGTGCTGCATACGAAAAAAGAGACGGCCAGCCGCCGCGCACAAAAGATTAGCTCCGTCATCCTAAACGAGCATGAAATCAACGATTTTTTGCAGTTCATTGAACAGGATTACGAAGCGACACTTGGGAGTGGACTCGCTCGTCAACGCTTCAATCGGGACAAGGAACGGGATCTGGCCATCCTCTCCCTGTTCCTCGGAAGCGGCATCCGCCTCGGGGAAATGGCGCGCATTTTAGTTAAGAAAGTCAACCTCAAGAAGCAATTGATCGACATCAAGCGAAAAGGCGCTAAAGAAGATACCGTCCGGGTCATGGACCAGGCCATCCAGCACTTAAGAGACTACCTGGATATCCGGGAGGGCCGGTATACCGGATCGAAGGAAGTCCCCTTTCTGTTTGTGACGCTCTATGGAGGTACTGCCCGCCCTCTTTCCCGGCGGGCCATCGAAAACCTGGTGACCAAGTACACCGCTGCCTTTGCCCAAGGGGAAGGCATGAGCCCTCACAAACTTCGGCATAGCTTTGCCGCGGACTTTATACGGAATGGCGGAAGTATCGTCCTTCTACGTGACCAATTGGGTCACAGCAATATTGAGACCACCTCCCTTTATACCAATCTGTCCAATAAAGACAACGAGCAGGTGTTATCCCGAATGGAAGCCAATCGTTCAAAGCAAATAGATTCATCGAACTAATTGCTGCGATAAAGTAAAGGACAGACAGCTTTGTTAGGCCGTCTGTCCTTTCTATTGGCTATATGAGGGAATCGTCTGCTTGCTTATAAAGGAGCTGAAAGGACATTCAGGTCCTTCATCCCGCCGGACTTCAACCTATGTTCATTCACCAAGAGGCTATTTTCACAATGAAAAACGACATCGAACGGTTTCGGAGGGTTAGACTGAGCCCCATACGGTCTTCCCTGATTCCATTCTTTGACCGTCGCTTCCATTATCAGAATGAAATCATTGAAAGCTCCAGGATCTTTTGATAAAACTAAATCGATATCCCGGATAACCACCAGGTACTTTTCCGCCTCCAGCCATTCCAGATCATTCAAACATTCATCAAGCGCATCAAAGTTGAATCCGAAATAATCCGGAAAGAAGAACTTTTCCTTAAACTCCTTGAGAAGGCTGGCAACGCTTTTGCATTGATCCCCTTCTAAAACGATCACCCTGGCATCAAAACCGTTTCCTACTGCTTTCATCGCCATTTCGTTCACTTGTTCACCTTGACACTCCATTAGATGCAAGTGATGCCCATCCGTTCCCCACTCCCGATCAGTATCATCCAAGAAATCCACCTCCCATTTCATTTGAACTTAATCCTATGTTTACCTTAATTAACAAAAGAGTTTCAGGTAAGTGTTCTTTTTCCCCTTTAGTTGGATGCGTCCTTATCCTTCTTAGTCTCTTTCATCTCTTTCAATACAACAGCTTCTGATAACCTCTCATATGTTAACTAAATTATTTTACGTAAGGTTTAGTTTCTAGTGACTTATCTACATGTTCTGCATCCGTCTTCTTCTGACCACCAACTGAGTTCTGCGCTTTAAAGCTGGTCAAAAGTATACCAAGCAACAAAAGAAGCAGGGTCGATCCCGACAGCACCAGACTCCCCGTCATCACATTCAAGTGCTGAAGATTCATCAAAGTCCCCATTTCTCCATTCGCCACTTTATGGATCTGCAGATAAGTGAAAGGGGACCACTGCGCCATACCTGTTAAATAGTAGTTGCTCAGCACGAATCCTCCCACTCCAATCAGCATTGTCAACGCAAATGAAGTAAAGGTATTTTTCAAAAAGAGCGATAAGAAATTCGCCAATACCAGGAAAAATAGGAGGACGAACAGAAACAGGATGGTGTTGTTCACTAAATATGTGCCTAACGGAATGAAGTGGAAGCCCAGCTCACCGGAGAGCATTCCGGCATAATCAGCCGCCAGTGCCGCACTTTCTGCATCGTAATAGAGAACCGGATACTGCCAATCGCCAAAGCGGTTAAACAGTGTGCCGACCAGCACTAGCAGACCAAATAAAGAAATACTGCTGATGGTTGCAACCAGAATTGAATGGAGGGTTTTCCCTATGAAAATCGTTCTTGCCGTCAAAGGCTGCGTT
>NZ_JRGN01000210.1 GCF_000775575.1 Planococcus sp. CAU13 | reverse complement strand
TTCGTAAAAGTGTACTTTTACGAACGGTTTTATTTGTATAGCACTGATTTTAGTTTCAGGTATTTATACTTAAGAACTATTGTTATAATTCAATTAGCAAATTATTCGTTTTTTTCAATTTATATCTAGTTGAAAATAATGAAATGCAAGGAGGAGAACTTATGGAGACGATATTTTTATTTTCTTTAATAATGATGATCTTAGCTATAGCAATACTTAATACTTCCAAAGTTGAAAAGCTAGAAAAAAGAATAAAGCAACTCGAGGAAAAACAATAACATTCAGGTTTTCAAACTCCTAAACTCATAGTTACTAATTTTTCGTTTTCACCACTATCTTTTAACCAGATTATCGAGTTAAGCATGAGTCATAATCAAGAAATTAACGAGCTGCAAACTGTCCAGACGATTTTGAAAAATTTTCGACGAATTCTGCGTAGATTTTTTGTTGGAAAGACTTGGATTTGAATGTAACTTAAGTGCAGTTAAGTT
>NZ_JRGN01000345.1 GCF_000775575.1 Planococcus sp. CAU13 | reverse complement strand
AAAGCAGTCCGCTGTCGGCGGACTGCCCAGTGGGCGGCTACCGCCGCCCCATCCATTTTTGGAAACTTTACCTTCACAAAAAAAAGCGCAGCCTCAGCTGCGCTTCCTCACTTACATTCTGCTTTCGATTTCTCTCCAGGCTTCGTCCATGCCGAGGCCAGTTTCAGATGAAAAGACGATCAATGGATCGGTCTTGTCCATGTCCAGCGTTTCGCGCACAACTTTCTTGTGCTTGTCCCATTTGCCTTTCGGAATCTTGTCCGCTTTCGTGGCGATGATGATGCACGGGATATTAAAATGCTTCATGAAATCGTACATCGCAACATCGTCGTTGCTCGGCGGATGCCGCAAGTCGACAATCTGGATGACTGCGCGAAGCGGTTCACGGTCCGTGATGTAGCGTTCGATCATTTTCCCCCATGCTTCGCGTTCGGTTTTCGAAACTTTCGCATAGCCATAGCCAGGAACGTCGACGTAGAAAAGCTTTTCTTCTATCTTATAGAAATTCAGCGTCTGCGTCTTGCCGGGTTTTGACGAAATGCGGGCCATGCTTTTGCGGCCGATCATTTTATTGATAAATGAAGATTTGCCGACGTTCGAACGCCCTGCCAGTGCAAATTCCGGCAGGCCGTCTTCCGGATACTGATCCGGGCGGACGGCACTGATTACCAGTTCTACATTATGAACTTTCATATGTTCTCTCCTTCCAAAGCGATTTCGAGCGCTTCGTCTGCTTCTGAAACAAGTTTGAACGTCAATTGTTCTCGGACTGTATCCGGAATGTCTTCAATGTCGCGTTCATTCTCCATCGGCAGGATGATTGTCGTAAGGCCTGCACGGTGAGCACTCAATGTTTTTTCTTTGACGCCGCCGATTGGCAGCACACGTCCGCGAAGCGTGATTTCACCGGTCATCCCGACTTCCCGGCGGATCGGCCGTTTAGACAGAGCTGATACCAAAGCCGTTGCAATCGTAATACCCGCTGATGGACCGTCTTTCGGCACCGCTCCTTCAGGTACGTGGATATGGATATCCTGGGATTCGTGGAAATTCGGATCAAGGCCGAGCGATTCGGCTCTCGAACGGACGAACGACAATGCCGTCTGTGCCGACTCTTTCATGACATCCCCCAGTTTACCGGTCAACTGCAATTTACCCGAACCTGGAGACAGCGCCACTTCAATCTGCAGTGTATCGCCGCCTACGCTTGTGTATGCGAGTCCTGTTGCTACACCGATTTGATTTTCCGTTTCAGCCATGCCGTAACGGAATTTGCGTTTTCCTAAATACTCTACCACTTCCGTCTCCGTCACTGTCACCGATTCTTTCTCTTTTGAAACAATCTGCTTGGTCACTTTGCGGGCAATTGAAGCGAGTTGCCGTTCGAGGCCGCGAACCCCCGCTTCTCTCGTGTAATAACGGACAAGCGCCAGGAAAGCGTCATCTGTAATTTGCAGCTGTTCAGGCGTCAGGCCATGCGCTTCCAATTGTTTCGGCGCCAGATGGTTTTTCGCAATCACTGTTTTCTCAGCTTCCGTATAACCGGCAATCGAAATCACTTCCATGCGGTCGCGCAGCGGTCCCGGAATCGTGCTGAGATCGTTCGCTGTCGCAATGAAAAGCACGTTCGAAAGATCATACGTTTCTTCAATATAATGGTCGCTGAATGAATTATTCTGTTCAGGATCCAAAACTTCCAGCATCGCTGAAGACGGATCTCCCCTGAAGTCATTGGACATCTTCTCGATTTCATCCAGCAGGAAGACAGGATTGACCGTACCTGCTTTTTTCATTCCCTGTATGATGCGGCCGGGCATTGCGCCGACATATGTGCGGCGGTGGCCGCGGATTTCCGATTCGTCACGGACGCCGCCCAGTGAAATGCGGACGAATTTCCGGTCGAGCGATTCGGCGATCGATTTCGCGAGCGACGTTTTCCCGACTCCCGGTGGTCCGACAAGGCAAAGAATCGGTCCGCGCAGTGATTTCGTCATCTGCTGGACAGCCAGATATTCAAGCACTCTTTCTTTGACCGTTTCCAGGCCGTCGTGATCGCGGTTCAGCACTTCTTCCGCATAGTTGATATCGAGGCGGTCTTCTGTTTTTTCAGACCACGGAATCGTCACAAGCCATTCGATGTAATTGCGGATGATGCCGCTTTCCGCTGCTGCAGAAGGCAGTTTCTCATAGCGGTCGAGCTCTTTCAGCGCCGTTTTCTTCGTCGACTCCGGCATGCCGGCTGCATCGATCCGTTTTTTCAAATCGGATATTTCACCTGTTTTGCCGTCTTTGTCGCCCAGTTCCGACTGAATCGCTTTCATCTGTTCACGCAAATAAAATTCTTTCTGCGTCTGTTCCATCGCTTTTTTGACGCGCGTATTGATGCGCTTCTCCAAATCGAGCACTTCGTGTTCATTGTGCAGACGGCCAATCAGCATTTCGAGACGCTTGCTGATATCGAACGTTTCGAGAATTTCCTGCTTACCCGCCATTTTCAGCGGCAGGTGCGAGGCGATCATATCCGCCAGGCGGCCCGGCTCTTCAATATCCGCAACCGTCTTATAGGTTTCATTCGTAACCTTTTTCGAAGCTTTTGAATATTTTTCGAAATGCTCCAGCAATAAACGCATCAGCGCATCCTGCTCCGCATCTTTTTCAGTCTCATCCGGGAATGAAGTCACTTCCACAACGGAAAACTTCTCATCCTCTTCATACGATTTCCATTGTCCGCGCTCGAGCCCTTCGACAAGCACGCGAATGGTGCCATTCGGCAGCTTCAGCATCTGCTTCACGTAGGCGAGCGTTCCGATCCGCTGCAGATCTTCCCTGCCCGGTTCTTCCATGCTGATATCTTTTTGAGTCGCGAGAAAAATAATATTGTCTTCCAATAAAGCCTGTTCAAGTGCAGCCACCGAACGCTCGCGTCCGACATCAATATGCAAAACCATTGTCGGGAACACAAGCAATCCGCGCAGCGGCAATAAAGGCACACGTTTTGTAACTTTCTTCTTAGCCATCTTGTAAGCCACCTCCGGGAGTGTGTATCTATTAGCGAAATTTTATTAGTAAGTGGGTTGGATGAATTCGCTCCAGGCAGACGCTTTCCGCGGGCATGGCTTGGGAGCGAGCCCGCGGAAAGCGCAGTAATTTTACGAAATATCGATTTTTACCCACACCTTATTTAACCAAAAAAATGGACTGGCTCAGACCGCGCGGATGTGCACAATCTGAGTCAGCCCATATCATCCTAAATTATGCGGATGTTTTCTCATTATTATCTGCAATGTATTCAGAGCCATCTTCCATGATGAGCTTTGGCTGAACTTTATCCTTGATCGTTTCTTTTGTTATGATGCATTCCACAATGTCTTCGCGTGAAGGCAGGTCGAACATGACATCCAGCATGACGTTCTCGATGATCGAGCGCAGTCCGCGGGCACCTGTTTTCCGTTCAATCGCCAGTTTCGCGATTTCCATCAGGGCATCTTCTTCAAACGTCAATTCGACACCGTCAAGCTCCATCATTTTCTGGTACTGCTTGATCAATGCATTTTTTGGTTCTGTCAGGATCTGCACCAATGCCTTTTCATCCAATTGCTCGAGGCTTGCCAATACCGGCAAACGGCCGATGAACTCTGGAATCAGGCCGAATTTGAGCAGGTCTTCCGGAATCAATTGGCTGAGCAATGATTTCTCGTCGACTTCCTCTTTGTTCGGATCTGCACCGAAACCGATGACTTTATTGCCCAGACGGCGTTTGATGATCTGATCCACTCCGTCAAAAGCTCCGCCCACGATGAACAGGACGTTCGTCGTGTCGATCTGGATGAATTCCTGGTGCGGATGCTTGCGCCCGCCCTGCGGTGGAACGCTTGCAGTCGTGCCTTCAAGAATTTTCAGCAATGCCTGCTGAACACCTTCACCCGATACATCACGTGTGATGGACGGATTTTCGGATTTGCGGGCCACTTTATCGATTTCATCGATATAGATGATGCCTTTTTCAGCGCGTTCCACATCATAGTCTGCAGCCTGGATCAGCTTCAGCAGGATGTTCTCGACGTCTTCACCGACATAGCCGGCTTCCGTCAGGGAAGTTGCATCCGCAATGGCGAATGGCACATTCAGAATGCGCGCCAATGTTTGCGCCAATAATGTCTTACCGCTTCCTGTAGGCCCGATCAATACGATATTCGATTTCGAAAGTTCGACATCGTCGATCTTGCTTTGGGAATTGACGCGTTTGTAATGGTTGTAAACGGCGACTGCAAGCGATTTTTTCGCTTTGTCCTGGCCGATTACGTAGCTTCCAAGGATATCCATGATTTCTTTCGGTTTCGGAACTTCCTTGAATTCCACTGCTTCTTCCGTACCAAGCTCTTCTTCTACGATTTCCGTACAAAGCTCAATACATTCGTCACAAATATATACACCTGGTCCTGCAACCAGTTTACGAACCTGCTCTTGTGGTTTGCCACAGAATGAACATTTCAGATGGTCTTTTTCGTCATTAAATTTGAACAATGTATTCACCCCTATTCAAGCCATAATATTACAAGATTCCTGTGGTTTGAGCAACTATTTAGCTCGACTGCCGCCTCTTAAAGACTATGTGAATTCACTGTTCTTCTATGTAGAGAAAACAAGGCGCGTCTCCGCGCCTTGTCCTATTGGTGTTCTATGATATAACTTATTCAGCGCTTTCCGCGTTTTCCACTTCAGTCGTGATTTTAGCGTTTTCCACTAGGAATTCGACTGTGTTCTGCATACGGATGTCGTTTTCAAGCATTTCAGTGCCGCCAAGAGCCGTCTTGATCTGCTCGATATCCATGTTGAACTGGCCAGCCATCTTCTCAAGCTCTTTGTTGATGTCTTCAGAAGAAACTTCCATGTTTTCAGCTGCTGCAATCGCTTCTAGTGTCAATGAAACACGTACGCGCGTTTCAGCGTCGCCTTTCATCTGCTCGCGAAGAGCCGCTTCGTCCTGTCCAGAGAACTGGAAGTACAATTCTAGGTTCATGCCCTGCTGAGTTAAGCGCTGTTCGAAGTCCTGCATCATGCGGTCCATTTCTGAATCGATCATGGCCTGCGGGATGTCGATCGTTGCGTTTTCAGCCGCTTTTTGAACAAGCTCATCGCGCAATACTGCATCAGCGTTAGCCGTTTTATCAGCTGCAGCCGCTTCTTTCATTTTTGTGCGAAGTTCTTCAAGGCCCGAAACTTCAGAATCGATTTCTTTCGCAAAGTCATCGTTCAGTTCAGGAAGTTCTTTCGCTTTCACTTCGTTCACTTTCACTTTGAACGTTGCAGCTTTTCCTGCAAGTTCAGCAGCGTGGTATTCTTCAGGGAAAGTAACTTCCACATCTTTTTCCTCGCCTGCTTTAACGCCTACCAATTGCTCTTCGAATCCTGGGATAAATGAGTTGGAGCCGATTTCAAGCGAGTAGTCAGTGCCTGCTCCGCCTTCAAACGCTTCTCCGTCCACAAATCCTTCGAAGTCGATGACAGCTGTGTCGCCTTCAACGATCGCTTCGTCTTCTTTGACTGCAAGCTCAGCGAAACGCTCCTGGTTTTCTTTCAGTTTCTCTTCGATTTCTGCGTCAGTCACTTCTGTTTCAGGTTTAGTGACTTCAAGGCCTTTGTATTCGCCAAGCTGAACTTCCGGTTTAACCGTCACTTTAGCTGTGAATACCAATGGCTGTCCTTTTTCGATTGTTTCGATATCGATTTCAGGGCGGTCAACCGGGTTGATTCCTGCTTCTTCAACTGCGTTTGCGTAAGCATCCGGCAAGATGAAGTCAATGGCGTCCTGGTAAAGAGATTCTACACCAAAGCGTTTTTCGAACATCTGGCGAGGCATTTTCCCTTTGCGGAATCCTGGAACGTTGATTTCTTTAACAACTTTCTTGAACGCTTTGTCGAGTCCGGCATCTACTTGTTCTGCTGGCACTTCAACTGTTAGTGTTCCTGTGTTACCTTCTTGCTTTTCCCATTTTGCTGACATATATAAGCCCTCCAAACATTTTTTACAAAAGTCATTCATACGATTTATACGAATTTTGACAACTTCAATATTATATCACACATGATGCGAGGTTCAACTATTTCTATCCATTGCGCGTTTCAAACCACATTTCAGCCTTGATTACCATATTGTGCAGCTCCTCGTCACTGGAAAAGTCGATATCCCCGCTGAACAATAAATCGAGATAGGTCATATAAGCTTCTGCGACTTCCTTGGATTCGTAATCATCCATCAGAAACGGATAAAACAGGTAGACATGGCGCTCGAACAGTTCATTCACCATTTCAAGGCGGGTCGGATCCTTCGCCAGCTGCTCCGCGAAAATATCTTTTATTTCCGTGACACGCGGACTCGTCTGCGGATTGGGGAGATCTGCAACATTGAATTCACCGGTATAATGGAATTTATGTATGATAGCTTTTGCATCGATCTTTTCCTGGTGCAGAATAAATAATATGTAGGTTTTGGTCAGTAAATCTATTTCCGGATGTTCAACAAGTGCGAGCATCTTTTTAGTCAGCGGCTTGAAGGACGAAGGCGGCAGTTCCATGACCTTCCGCTCCTGCTCATAAGGCGCCAGCGCCAAAAATGCTTCTGTCGAAAATTGCTCCGGATCGATGTTTTCAATCGACTTTGAGGCGATTCGTTCATTCAGATCCCGCAGCAGATGAAATTGTTCCAGCCGCTCCTCCGGCAGCACATTTTCTTCGATCAAAACTTCGATGACCCGTTCCGCTTCTTCAAATTCACGCACCTGCATCAAAATGCTTATGTATAACTCCATCGTTTCCAGGTAATGGATCGGGCCGACTTTTAGCAGTTCCCTGCAGACTTCAAGCGCTTCCTCGTAATCCCCCAGCTCATAAAGGCAATAGGAATAGGCGCCGAGCGCAGCCGGATGCTCCGGCTCATAGCTGAGCACCTGATAGAGCCCGTCTCTCGCTTCTTCGTACCGTTCCTGCTTCAGCAGCGTCATGCCTTCCGTCAACAGGCGGTTGATGGTCGTCGGAAATACGACCACATTGCCTTTACGCTTTAAATCCCTGTACTTCCTCCGCATGCAGTCACCTCCTTCGTTTGGTTCTTGTCTTTACACTACAGCATTGCCTTATTAAAAAAAATTTAAACCTTTTCGGGCAGGATGGCAAGCTGTCTTTTCAACTTTCTTCGGCTGATTGAATTCACTATAGCATTTACAGAATGTTTTATTGAAGAAATAAAATAAAAAACCCCTTCCAAAACAGAAGAGGTCTAGCGGCCGAGCGACAGGGAGTAGGCGACGTAGGCACCGATTTCCCGGAAAAAGAACGGTACGATGGTTGGCGCGGAATTATACCGGGATGTGGTCGTCGGTGAAGAGAACACTTCAAAGCCTGTATCTTCCGCCATCTGTATTGCCCGTTTCATGTGCAGCGGGTCGCTCACGACGAGGAAGTTCACCAGACCGTTGATGTCGGCGAGTTCCTGCACGTAGCGGAAATTTTCAATCGTAACGAGTGAACGGTCTTCGATGAAAATATCTTCAGGGGGAATGCCGTGCGCAACGGCGTAATTTTTGGCGACGGCCGATTCGGCAAACTGTGAGCCGTTCGTTTTTCCGCCGGTGAAAATGATTTTATCGACGTAATCATTTTCATACAGCCAGATGGAATGGTTGATGCGTTCGCGGAACACCGGCGATGGTTCTTCGCCCCATACCGCCGTGCCAAGCACGATGGCGGCATCCGCTTTTACGAGTTCGTTCGTCTGTGCAAATGTCCATATATCATAAGCGGCAAATCCGCTGAATCCTGTCAGAAGCATGAGGGTCGTTAAAAGTATTTTAAGTGGGAATTTCGCCATTTCTCATTGTTCATCCTTTATGTAATGATCCGGTACTGCAGAAATTCATGTGTGTATTCCTCAGTCCGTCCATCATTTTACCAAATTAGTGAACGGGGCAGAACGGAAAACCAAAAAAATTTTCTGCTATTTTTTCTGCACTTCACATCTTGTCCATATAAAAAATCTTCCTGCCCGATATCGGACCGGAAGATTTTTCTCATAGAAACAGCTGGCCTCGTCCGACGATGACGGAGTTGCCGCCGATTTTCACTCCATCGATATGGCCGGCGTTTATTGTCACCGTAATTTCGACAGTGCTTGGCCGCCCCATCTCATAGCCCTGTTCACTCCGGAACGTGCAGACTCCATCAGCGTCTGCCGACAGGACCCCGTGTTCCACCAGATATGCGCCAAGCGGTCCGCTGGCGGCACCAGTGGCGGGATCTTCCGAAATGCCCATGGCTGGTGCAAACATCCTGCCGTGGACGGCCGCTTCAGCGGTTTCAGTTTCTGTAGTAAACGCGAAGATGTGACGGGTGTCCGGGTTCATACTGAAATGCCGTTCCCACAGGTCCTGCCGGAAATCGATCTGCTGAACCGCCTGAAGAGAGCGCATGGGTATGAATAAAAACGGAACGCCGGAAGATACCGTTTGCACCGGCAGGTCCGGATGCAATTCCTCTTTTGCTGCAGACAGCAGATTCGCGGCAAGCGTACGTTTGGTGAACGGCTCACTGAAGTCCGGCAGAGGCTGGTTCATCTCGACTTTCGTGATTTGCCCTGCGTTCTTATGGACCGTGACGGGGATTTTGCCGATTTCCTCTTCCAGCACCCAATCGTTCGGCCCTTCTTTCGTCTCCACTTCACCGGATGAAGCCAATACAAAAGCTGCCCCGATGGTCGGATGTCCCGCTATCGGCAGCTCCATTTGAGGAGTGAAGATGCGGAGCCGCCTGATGTTCTCAAAGTTAGCCGGCGGAAAAACGAATACCGTTTCCGAAAGATTCATTTCCCTGGCGATCTTCTGCATCAATTCGCCTGTCAATCCGTCCCTTCCTTCCACCACCGCCAGCTGATTGCCGCCAAAAAGCCTGTCTGTAAATACATCTGCAAGTGTATAATGCAAGCTTTCCATGATCATTCTCCTTGTTATTCGTTTTTTATTGCCAATGGGCTGCAGACATTCCGCGGCGTATTTAATCTCTCTTTTAGTATTCCCTATATCTTTTAGAAATTCCTGCCAGTCTTTTTGCACAGAAAAAAACAGTCTCTGCGAGAGAGGCTGTTTTGCTTAGCCGCAATGCGGCTTATGACGTCCCAGGAGCGATTCGAACGCCCGACCGACGCCTTAGAAGGGCGTTGCTCTATCCAGCTGAGCTACTGGGACATTGCTTTCTAATTCGAAAGACAATTTTAATTATAGAAATGTTTCTCAAAAAAGTCAACGCTATTTTAAAAAAACATTAGAAAGAGCCGGAAAGCGGCCATGGCTCAGTTATTGGATAAGCCGGGCATCGCTTTCCCCAGTTCCCGCATAGCATTTCCGCGGTGTGAAATGGAAGCTTTTTCGGAAGCATCCATTTCCCCCATCGTCTTGTCCAGTGACGGCACGTAGAAAATCGGGTCGTAGCCGAAACCGTGGCTGCCTTTTTTATCAGTGGCGATCAGCCCTTCGCATGAGCCTTTGAACAGAATGGTCTCTTTGCCCGGCGAGGCCAGCGCCAGGACGCAGCGGAAACGCGCTGTCCGTTCATCTTCCGGAACCTGAACCATTTTCTGCAGAACTTTGTCCATATTGGAATTATCATTTTTTTCGTCTCCTGAATAACGCGCGGAATAGACGCCGGGCTCGCCCCCGAGTGCGTCGATTTCAAGGCCGCTGTCATCCGCAATTACGGTTGCCTGCAATTCCTGTGCAATCGTTTCTGCTTTCAATGTGGCATTTTTTTCGAATGTATCCCCTGTTTCTTCCACATCCAAATGCGGAGCCACGTCATGCAAAGTCAGTACTTTATAGCCCATTGGCTCGAGCAGTGCCTCAAAATCCTTTGCCTTGCCTTTGTTTTTTGTCGCGATAATGATCTCTTTCATAATTCCGACCTCGTTTCTTCTCCGATTCGCAGTGCGGTGTCACCCAGAATATCTTTTTGCATGTCAATCAGGCGGCGGATCCCTTCTTCACCGAGATCCAGTAATTCGTTTAATTGTGAGCGCGTAAATGTGGATTCTTCGCCCGTGCCCTGCAGCTCGACAAAATTGCCTTTGCCGGTCATGACCAGGTTCATATCGACTTCAGCCGTTGAATCTTCCACATAATCCAGATCCAGGATGGCGCCATGCTCTTTCGTGATTCCTACACTTGTCGCTGCCAGGAAATCGGTGACCGGAAATGCCGTCAGCTCCAATTTGGAGATCGCCATCACCATTGCCACGTATGCACCGGTGATTGACGCTGTCCGGGTGCCGCCGTCTGCCTGTATGACGTCGCAGTCGAGCCATAACGTGCGCTCTCCCAGTTTTTCCAAATCCACCACTGCGCGCAGTGCGCGGCCGATTAGACGCTGGATTTCCATCGTGCGTCCACCGATTTTGCCCGCTGATGCTTCGCGGCGGTTCCGGCTGCCCGTGGCACGCGGAAGCATGGAATATTCAGCCGTTATCCAGCCTTTCCCCTGGCCTCTCAGAAAACCTGGCACTTTTTCTTCGATTGTTGCGGTGCAGATTACTTTCGTCTGCCCGACAGTGATCAGAACAGATCCTTCAGGATGAATCAAATATTCTGCTTCCATATGGACCGGACGCAATTCGCCCGCTCCTCTTTCATATGCTCTGTTCATGTATATCCTCCTTATATTTACTCGATTAGCGTACCATATTTTTTTCAGGGCGACAAAAACCTGACGGCGATGCCATCAGGTTTGAGGAAATTTTATAGTATAAACGGCCGGATTTTCAATTCCCAGCCATTTTTTGATGATTGTCCGGAAAATCGTGGATGACCCCGAAGTGTAAAATTGGTGAACCGGTCCGCTTGCCGGACCCGCCAGCATATTCCGGTAGCGCAGATGGTTTTCGACGTCTTTTGCCGTTTCGGCCGCAGACGATAAAACCGTCACACCCGGGCCCAGTTCCGCTTCGATAAAGCCCTGGAGAAGCGGGTAATGTGTGCAGCCAAGTATCGCGGTATCAAACGATTTGCCATCCAGTTGCAAAAGCGTTTCCCTTACCAGCTGACGGGCAAATTCACCTTCGTATTCATCACTTTCGACGAGCGGGACGAATTTGGGACAGGCCAGCTGCGTGACGCTGCAGGAAGATTTGAGCGACATCAACGCCTTTTCATACGCGCCGCTTTTGACTGTGCCCGATGTGCCGAGCACTGCGACTTTATTGGTCGCCGAAACTTTCATCGCTGCACGGGCACCCGGAAATATGACACCGATGACCGGGATGGCCAGCTGTTTCTGCAGGCTGTCGAGCGCCGCCGCCGTAGCCGTATTGCAGGCGATGACGAGCAGCTTGATGTTCTTATCCATTAAAGCACGCGCCATCTGCCATGTATATTTCCTGACTTCCGCCTGAGGCCGCGGACCATACGGACATCTGGCGTTATCGCCGATATACACCAATTTCTCATTTGGCAGCAGCCGCATGATCTCTTTTGCGACCGTCAATCCGCCGACTCCCGAATCGATCACTCCGATTGGTGCATTTGCTTGCATTGTTCCGCCCCTATTTCATGTTCGTGTGCAATTTCTCCAATAAAAACGATAATTGCTCCACTTCTTCTTCGCTGAATTTCGCCAGTACAATCTGCAGGTAATCCTGGCGCTTCTCGATCACTTCTTCAATGATCCGTTCGCCTTCCTTCAACAGCTTGATGCGCACAACGCGCCGATCCTGTTCTTCGCGGATCCGCACAACCAGCTCATTCTTTTCCATGCGGTCCACCAGATCCGTCGTCGTGCTGAATGCCAGATACATCTTGTTCGACAAATCCCCGATCGTCATGTCGCCATGTTCGAAAAGCCATTGCAGCGCAATGAATTGAGGCGGTGTAATCGTGTAGGAATTCAGGATTTCCCGGCCTTTTTGCTTGATGATCCCGGAAATATACCGCAATTCCTTTTCCATAAATGCAACGCGCTCTTTATCATGCGTCAAGCCACTTGTGTTTTCATTCATCATCCATGTTCACTCCTTGAATGCCACTATTACTTTATATAGTGAAGGTTTTTCATTTATTTAGCAAGAACTGACTTAATTTTCCGAAGAAATTAATTGTTTGTTTTCAAACAGTTCTTTTTCTTCCGGCGTCCACGGATGACCTTTGCCGGTGGCTTTTGAAATCTGTACCATGGCTCCTCTGCCCGTAAAACACGTTTCCCCTTTGTCATTGACCACCCAGTAATGAAGGTCGACTGATGATCTTCCAAGAGAGGCGGCCTTTACGTAAACATCGAGCACTTCATCAAAATAGACCTGCTGCGTGTAATCGACCTGCATGTCCGCCACCACAGGAAATAAATCGCCGTCCCCTTTCAGCCATTGCTGCATGAGACCGAGCCTCTTCATATATTCAATGCGCGCAAATTCGAAATAAGTGATCGGCACGGTGTTATTGACGTGCCCGAACATATCCGTTTCCGAAAAGCGAACCTGCACCTGTGCTGAATAGGTGAATTCCTGTTTCCATTGTTCAAAGTCGTTAATGTAATTGGCTTTCATCCAATAGCCTCCAATATATAGTGAATACTATTCTATCAGTATAACAAAAACATGTTTGAGTAGCTTTTATTTTCATTTTTCAAAAGGGGTTTTTGTTATTTTTTTGCTGTTGATTGGTTGGAAAGGCATAAAAAAACCTCCACAGAAGTGGAGGTTTTAGTTTTATTGATTAGACTGCATGGTCGCTTCCGAAGAAGTTGCGGAACATTTGAACCGTAGTTTCGCGGTTCAACGCTGCGATTGAAGTTGTCAAAGGAATTCCTTTAGGGCAAGATTCAACACAGTTCTGTGAGTTACCGCAAGATGCAAGGCCGCCGTCGCCCATAATCGCGTTCAAACGCTCGTCACGGTTCATGGCACCTGTCGGATGCGCGTTCATCAGGCGGACCTGAGAAAGCGGAGCCGGTCCGATGAAATCGGATTTATCATTGACGTTCGGGCATGCTTCAAGACATACGCCGCAAGTCATACATTTAGATAATTCGTAAGCCCACTGACGTTTGCGCTCAGGCATACGCGGACCTTCACCAAGATCGTGTGTTCCGTCAATCGGAATCCACGCCTTAACTTTTTTCAATGAATCGAACATGCGGCTGCGGTCAACGACAAGGTCGCGGACAACAGGGAATGTTTTCATTGGCTGAAGACGGATCGGCTGTTCCAATTGATCGACAAGAGCTGTACACGACTGGCGTGCTTTACCGTTGATGATCATTGAACAGGCTCCACAAACTTCCTCAAGGCAGTTCATGTCCCAGTTGACTGGTGTGGTGTTTTTCCCGTCTATGTTGACCGGATTACGGCGGATTTCCATTAATGCCGAAATGACATTCATGTTCGGACGATATGGCAGTTCGAATTTCTCGAAGTAGGATTCTGTCTCAGTGGAATCGCGTCGTTCGATTTCGAAAATTACCGTTTTTGCTGCTTCACCCATAGTAATTTTATCTCCCTTCTTTGACTCAAACTTATGCTTTGGCTGAATAATCACGTTTACGCGGCGGAATCAGTGAAGTATCCACTTCTTCGTAATGGAAGATCGGTGCATCGTAACCATTGAATTTCGCCATTGTCGTTTTCAGGAATTCTTCGTCATTGCGTTCCGGGAAATCAGGTTTGTAATGAGCTCCGCGGCTCTCGTTGCGCTTCAGCGCTCCGATCGTGATCACTCGTGCTAAATGTAGCATATTTTTCAGCTGACGTGTGAACATTGCGCCTTGGTTGCTCCATAATTGTGTGTCAATAATGTTGATATTATTGAAACGTTCCAACAATTCCTGGATTTTCTCGTCCGTTTTCTGAAGGCGGTCGTTATAGCGAACCACTGTAACGTTATCCGTCATCCACTCGCCCAGTTCTTTATGGAGAACATAAGCGTTTTCTGTACCATTAAGCGCCATGATTTCATCCCATTTGCGCTGCTCTTCAGCAACTGCCTGTTCAAAAATCGTTTCAGGAAGATCTTCCGCAAGCACATCAAGACCTTTGATGTAATCAAGTGCATTCGGTCCTGCAACCATTCCGCCGTAGATAGCTGAAAGAAGTGAATTCGCGCCCAGACGGTTTGCACCGTGCTGAGAATAATCACATTCACCTGCAGCAAGTACGCCCGGAATGCTTGTGAACTGGTGATCATCAACCCATAATCCGCCCATTGAATAATGGACTGCCGGGAAGATTTTCATCGGAACTTTGCGAGGATCGTCGCCTGTGAATTTCTCATAGATTTCGATGATGCCGCCAAGTTTGATGTCCAATTCTTTCGGATCTTTATGGGAAAGATCCAGGTAAACCATGTTTTCGCCGTTGATGCCCAACTTTTGGTTAACACAAACATCGAAGATTTCGCGTGTCGCGATATCACGAGGCACCAGGTTTCCGTAAGCAGGATATTTTTCTTCGAGGAAATACCAAGGTTTTCCGTCTTTATATGTCCAGATCCGTCCGCCTTCACCGCGAGCCGATTCAGACATCAAACGAAGCTTGTCGTCTCCCGGGATGGCAGTTGGATGGATTTGAATAAATTCGCCGTTTGCGTAATACGCGCCCTGCTGATAAACGATGGAAGCAGCAGCGCCTGTGTTGATGACAGAGTTCGTCGATTTTCCAAAGATGATTCCCGGTCCGCCGGTCGCCATAATAACAGCATCGCCGCGGAACGCTTTGATTTCCATTGTCGTCATATTCTGTGCAGTGATTCCGCGGCTCACGCCGTTTTCATCCAAAACAAGACCCAGGAATTCCCATCCTTCGTATTTCGTTACAAGACCGCTTACTTCGTGGCGGCGCACTTGCTCATCAAGTGCATAAAGCAATTGCTGGCCAGTCGTGGCGCCGGCAAAAGCCGTTCTGTGGTGCATCGTTCCACCGAAGCGGCGGAAATCGAGAAGGCCTTCAGGCGTACGGTTAAACATGACGCCCATACGGTCAAGCAGGCGGATAATCGCCGGCGCCGCATCCGTCATTGCTTTGACTGGACGCTGGTTGGCAAGGAAATCCCCGCCGTATACCGTGTCGTCAAAGTGAATATCCGGTGAATCGCCTTCACCTTTTGTATTTACCGCTCCATTGATGCCGCCCTGTGCACACACAGAGTGGGATCTTTTAACCGGAACGATTGAAAATAAATCGATTGACGCGCCAGCCTCAGCGCCTTTAACAGCCGCCATCAAACCGGCAAGCCCGCCACCGACAATAATAAGTTTGCCTTTCGCCATTTTGGTATTCACTCCTCTTTTAATTCACCAATAATCGAATTCGTATTAAACGAATGCCAATAAAGCGCGGATACCGATTACCGACAATACCAGGAACACTACTAGTGTAAAGTACGTCGTATATCGCTGAGCTTTCTCGGATTGAGTAATGCCCCAAGTTACAAGGAATGACCACAGGCCATTCGCCAAGTGGAAAGTGGCTGTCAGCACACCGGCAACGTAGAATGCGAACATCCATGGGTTATCCAGAATGTTGGCCATCATGTTGAAATCAGCTTCTGCAGCACCGATTGCCACCTGGAAGCGTGTTTCAAATACGTGCCAAGCGATGAAGACTACAAGGAAAACTCCTGTGTAACGCTGCAGCGTAAATAGAATATTGCGCATATAACTGTATTTCCCCGGGTTATGGCGCGATGTGAAAGCTATGTACACACCATAGAAAGCGTGGAACATAATCGGCAGATAAATAACGAAGATCTCCAGGAAAATTACGAACGGCAGGTTCGCCATGAAGTGGGATGCGTTGTTAAATGCCTCGACACCTTGTGTTGCGAAGTGGTTGACGATTAAGTGCTGTGTAAGGAATATACCGAGTGGAATGATTCCAAGCAATGAATGCAACCTGCGCAATAAAAATTCACGATTATCCAAAACTTTTACCCTCCTCAAAACATTAATAAGGCAGTTAACGGAGCAATCGATATTTTACGAAAGCATCCATTGACTGCATGAAACATCATGATACAATAATATGACATATTTATTGTACTCTGCTCAATTAGGAGCGTCAAGGCAACTAACGTTTATTCACAAGATTCCCTATCGGCATTATACATATTGAAAGTGGGTTTACGATGACTGCAAAAGAACCTGAAATCACCGATCATTTCGGTTATGAAATTATACGCGATTATGTATTATCCGACGTACTAGGCCAACACGAGAGCGATGTCCTGTACTGGGCCGGCAAATCCCTCGCCCGCAAATTCCCCCTTTTTAGTCTTGATGAAGCAGCCGATTTTTTTGTTGAGGCGGGCTTCGGCGAATTGGCGCTGGAGAAAGCCGGAAAAGACGAAACTGTGTTCGTTTTGCGTCCGTTGAAGGTGGAAAGCCGCTGCTTCAAGCTCGAAGCCGGCTTCCTGGCCCAGCAGAAGCAAAAAATCGGCGGATTCTTGACAGAAGCGTACGAAGAAGTGTCCCCAAAGAAGAAAATCGTCCGCATCACGTTAAAAACGGACCTGCGCGAGCAGGTATGAGTGGAATATAGTGTGGATTGGCCGTCTCCGCGGGTGTGGGGGCGGTTTTTTTGTTGGGGGTATTGGTGGTGTGTGATAGTATGCGCTGAAATGGGTGTAGTTTGCGCTGAAACTACAAGTGTATGCGCTTAAAAACACCTTGTTTGCGCGGAAAGCTATGCAGTTTGCGCTGAAAGACTGTCAGTATGCTCAACTTAATAACAATCCCTCTTTTTTGTTAAAATAAAAGACCACCTTCAGAGAAGATGGTCTTTTATTTGGTGCCATTATTTTTTAATGTAAGTACGTTTTCTTGTACTTCCCACCTTAACAAGACCCGATTTCGAAAGCACACGAAAAACGGTATGTCTGGATTCTTCACCACTGAAACGCCGAAACTCTCTGCTATCCACTTCTCGTCCTACCAACTCCAAGTATTCCTGCAACGTAGACTTTAATGCATCAGAATCACAGTGTCCACAAGCCTTACACCGCCAAATCTTATACAATCGCTCCACCGCAATTTTTCGACAAACCACACACTTCACACCCACCTTCAACTCACGGGGATCGATCCGGTAATATTCACATAAAGGCGGCCGCTTATAAGGACATAAATTAGACTCTATCAACTTACGGATCCTGCTTGGCTTAGGGGAGTCAGCCAAAACATCATGGGTTTCAAGAATTTCATAAAGTTTTTCAACCACCTGATATGTCTTACAGATATGCGGTCCTACCGGCTTCGCAATAATCTCGCAATGCCTCGGGGTAAAAACGACTACTCCATCAATCGGCGGGTGCTTTACTTTTCTTTTTTCCAGCCAGAGCTCGAGAAAACCGGTGTGCTTGGCGAGCTGCACCAACGGGTCGTCCATGACCATTTTTTCACCTTCGTTATTGAACCTGTAAAATTCACTTGTCGTCCCGTTGAAATGGATTTTTCCACTGATATTTTTCGAACTGATAACAATGAGGCAGCGCGGCGTAATCAGCAGGCCGTCAATCTGCACTTTCCAGTCCCCGAGCCGCAAACCCACATCCCATAAAAGCTCATAAGGTTCGTGCCAATGAAACTCGACCATTTTTGCATGCAGCCGCTTCTCACCTTGCCAACCCGCTTCGTAACGATGAAACTCCTTTTTCAAATACTCCTGCTCGGGATGCCTTTCCGGCAACCGCTCCATCAGCAGCCGCACACATTCCCACATCTCCAACCGTTCCTCCCCTATCCAAATCCCCGCCTTTCCATTAAGTTATCTGAATTATAACACTACTATATAGAAGAAACATGGCAACTTCTGCTTCTTGCCGATATAAAATTCAAGCTCTGATTTGAAAGCAGTCCGCGGACGCGGACTGCCCAGTGGGCGGGGCCCGCCCCGCCCGATCTTGGGTAATAATGGGTTTATCATTAGGTTAAGGGTGGAGCAAAAAGTTTGGGGCGTTCACCTTTTGGAGTTCACTTTCAGTTTCATGGGTTGCACTTTCTATTTTAGTGATTTCTTTTTCATTGCACTAAAAAACCCGGCATCCGCCGGGCCTTGAAAATAACGCTATTTTTAAAACTGCTCTTGCAAAATTTCCGAAACAAAAGTGAAAGTGACGTTAGAGGAAAAAGAGAGGAAAACATTCTCCCTCTCTCCCCATCACCCCAACCCATACGCCGCGTGCAGCGTGTTCGCCGACTTCTCCATGTCGCCGCCCGGCACCACGACCGAAATCTTGATTTCCGAGGTGCTGACCATTTTTACCGGAATTTCCGACTGGCGCAGAATGTCGAACATGCGGGCCGCGACACCCGGATTGGATACCATGCCGGAGCCGACGATGGAGACTTTTGCCAGGCCGACTTCAAAGTCGGTCGACTGGAAGCCGATCGCTTCTTTATTGGCGTCAAGCACCCGGCGCGCTTCTTCGAGACTTTCCTCTTTGATTGAAAATGAAACCGACGGCTGAAATTCTTCTGAAATGCTCTGGACGATGATGTCGACGTCGATATGGTTTTCGGCCAGGGTCATGAAAATATTAGCGAGTGAACCGTTGAAGGGTTTATTGTATGTAACGGTTACACGGGCAATGCCGGGCTCGAATGCGACGCCGCGGACGATCAGATTTTTTTCCACAGTGACCACCTCTTGTATGATTGTTCCCGGTTCGTCCGAATAGCTTGCTCGGACAGTCAACGGGACATTATTGTTTTTCGCGAATTCCACGGCGCGGGGATGCAGCACGCCGGCGCCGAGATTGGCGAGCTCCAGCATTTCGTCATAGGAAATCTGCTCCAGCTTGCGCGCGCCGGCGACATAGCGCGGATCGGATGTGTAAACACCATCGACATCGGTATAGATGTCGCATTTCTCAGCATTCAACGCCGCTGCCAATGCGACAGCGGTCGTATCGGAACCTCCGCGGCCAAGCGTCGTGATGTTGCCGATGCGGTCGACGCCCTGGAATCCAGCGACCACCGCGAAAAATCCGTTGCCAAGAACGGCTTCGAGCCGTTCGGTATGGATGTGCTCGATTCGCGCATTGCGCGGAACAGATTCCGTTTCGATGCCGGCCTGCCAGCCGGTGAACGACACCGCTTCGTGGCCGAGCGCTTTAAACGCCATTGCGAGCAGCGAGATCGTCACCTGCTCGCCGGTTGCCAGCAGCATGTCCATTTCGCGCTTCGGCGGTTCGGCAGAAATTTCCGACGCCAGGCCGAGCAGCGTATCCGTCGTTTTGCCCATCGCCGAAACGACGATGACCACCCGCTTGCCCTGTTCTTTTACGGCAATCGCCTTTTTTGCCACTTCCACAATTTTCTCCGGCGTTGCAACAGACGTGCCGCCGAACTTCATTACGATCGTTTCCATCATTCATCCACTCCCACATATAATGTGGCCCTCAATGTGAAAAGTGCAGGCGTCCATTCAGCCCCGACAGGCTTAAGGCAGGATGCCGAAGTGGCGTTTTTTGCCACATAGGTGTACTGACTTAAGATCCCGAGGGGCTGGACGCCGGAACTAGACACAAAAAGAGGCAGCCCGCCGGCGAACCGGCAAACTACCTCTTTCATCATGTACGAATATTACGTCCATGTGAGATAGCCCTCCAGAGTATGACTCTGACAGCCCTGCATCTCTTAAATGCAGAACCAGCATGTTCGGCTGCAGCCTTCACACACTTCGGCGACCGTCCCTTTCCCCATCCTTCACAGATTCTGCAAATCTCCGGATGGCTACTCTTGACGTCCGCGCCTCTATCACCACTTTTTAAAAGTGATTCAATTTATGCTACTACGATAACATGAACTCAGTCGGTTGACAATGTTTCTTCCGCAAACTGCCTGTGGATCGATTCCGCCAGCTTCTCCGGCATGCCCGCTTCCATCAATTGGGCTATGTCGGCTTCTTTGATTCGTTTGACGGATCCGAAATGCTTGAGCAATTGCTGGCGGCGTTTCGGGCCGACGCCTTCCAGTCCGTCCAGCGCCGAGACGATCGAATTCTTGCCGCGCAATTGGCGGTGGAACGTGATGACGAAACGGTGGACTTCATCCTGGATGCGCTGCATCAGGTAAAACGCTTCGCTCGTCCGTTTCAGCGGCACCACTTCGACCGGGTCGCCGTATAATAATTGCGATGTCTGATGCTTGGCATCTTTCGCCAGCCCGGCAACCGGAATCGACAGGCCGAGTTCATCTTCCAGCACTTCGCGCGCCGACGAAATCTGCCCTTTCCCGCCGTCGATGACAATCAAATCCGGCAGCGGCAGGCCGTCTTTCAGCACCCGCGTATAACGGCGGCGGATCACTTCACGCATCGCCGCGTAATCATCCGGCTTTGAACCGCTGCGTGTTTTGTATTTCCGGTAATCTTTTTTCGAAGGCTTGCCATCGATGAACGTAATCATCGCGGACACGGCATCTGCTCCCTGGATATGCGAGTTGTCGAACGCTTCGATGCGCAGCGGCGTCTCGATGTTCATCGCTTCGCCAAGTTCCTGGCAGGCGCCGATCGTCCGTTCTTCCTGGCGTTCCAGCAGCTGGAATTTCTCTTTGATGGAAATTTCCGCATTTTTCTTCGCCAGCAGCACGAGGTCTTTTTTCTTGCCCCGCTGCGGCACAAGCGTCCGGACGCCGAGCCATTCTTTCACGAGCTCTGCGTCTTCACCTTCCGGCAATAGGATCTCATTCGGTTTCACATGATTTGATTTTTCGTAAAACTGGCCGAGATAGGTCATGAATTCTTCCTGCGGGTCGCGGTAGAGCGGGAACAGGGAGACGTCCCGCTCGATCAGTTTGCCCTGGCGCACAAAGAAGACCTGCACGCACATCCAGCCTTTGTCGACGGCATAGCCGAAAACGTCGCGGTTGGTGAAATCGTTCATCGCCATTTTCTGTTTTTCCATGACGTTTTCAATGTGGCTGATCTGGTCCCGGTATTCCTTGGCGCGTTCAAACTCCAGGTTTTCCGCAGCTTCAGACATTTTCTCCACGAGATCCTCTTTGACCGTACGGAATCCGCCATTCAGGAATTTCGTGATCTCGTCAATCATTTCTGTGTACGTCTCTTTTTCCACCGGTTTGATGCACGGTGCCAGACATTGGCCCATATGATAATAAAGGCAGGCGCGGTCCGGCATCTGATGGCATTTGCGCAGCGGATACAGGCGGTCGAGCAGTTTTTTCGTCGCACTCGCCGAATAGCCGTTCGGATAAGGCCCGAAATATTTGCCTTTATCTTTCTTGACCTGCCGCGTAATGATCAGTTTCGGGTGGCGCTCTGCTGTGATTTTCAAATAAGGATAGGATTTATCATCTTTCAGCATGATATTGTATTTCGGGTCGTATTTTTTGATGAGGTTCAATTCCAGAATCAGCGCTTCTTTTTCGGAAGTGGTGACGATGTATTCGAAATCCTCGATTTCATTGACGAGCCGTTGTGTTTTGGCATCGTGGCTGCCCGTAAAATAAGAACGCACCCGATTTTTCAGCACTTTTGCCTTGCCCACGTAAATGACCGTTTCCTGCCGGTCCTTCATGAGGTAGCAGCCGGGCTGATCGGGCAGCACCGCCAGTTTATGTTGGATCATTTCATTTGCCATATTCTCACCCTATTAAAAAACCGGGCCACCCAGGACCCGGTTAAGAATTATGCGTGTTGGTTAACCAATTCAGCCAATGCTTCTTTCGGTCTGAAGCCGACAACTTTATCAACTGTTTCTCCGTCTTTCATCAACAGAAGAGTCGGAATTGACATGATGCCGTATTGGCCAGCTGTTTCCTGGTTTTCGTCAACGTCCACTTTTACGATTTTCACTTTATCGCTCATTTCAGCGTCCAGTTCTTCCAATACAGGAGCAATCATCTTGCAGGGTCCGCACCAAGTTGCCCAAAAATCAACCAGGACCAATCCTTCTGATACTTCCTGTGAAAAGTTCTGATCTGTTCCGTGTACAATTGCCATGAATAATTCCTCCTTAGTTTTACCAAACTCTAATCCGATTATAGCACGCGTTATTTTCGCTAGCTATTTATATGCCTATTTCGGGTTTACCCGTTTACGCCCCGTTTAAACGGAATAAAACCAGCGGTGCCGGCTCACAAAATCTTTTATTGCCGTAAGGTGTGGATGATAAAAATCCTGCATCTTTCCTATCATTCGGTGGAAATAAATTATTTGCCGGAAAGAGGATTGTCCGTCCGGATTTGGAGGTATAGAATAAGAACAAATGTTCTTATTCGAGGAGGTGGCGAAATGGAACTGAAAAATTTGCCGGACCGGACGATTGCCTGCCTGGATATGCGCGGTTTTTACGCCAGCTGCGCCGCCGTCCGGGAAGGGCTGGATCCGCTCGAAGCGCATATCGCGGTCGTCGGCAACCAGGACCGCAAAGGCAGTGTCGTGCTGGCGGCCTCGCCGCGGCTGAAAAAAGATTTCGGTGTCCGGACCGGCACGCGGCTGTTCGAGATTCCGGACGATCCGCGCATCCTGCTGCTCGAACCGAAGATGGGATTTTTCCTGCGCGTCTCCATGGCGATCACCGAACTCATTACGGAATTTGTGCCGAAAGACGCCGTCCATGTCTACAGCGTCGATGAAAGTTTCATCGATTTTACGAACGCCGGCACGCTGTGGGGAGACACCGAGGCGCTGATCAACCATATTCAGGACGCGCTGGTCCGGCAGTTCGGCCTGCCGTCCGCTGTCGGCGTCGGTCCGAATATGCTGCTTGCCAAACTGGCGCTTGACCTGGATGCCAAAAAATCGGGCTATGCCAGATGGACCTATGACGATGTGCCGAAAAAATTATGGCCCCTCTCGCCGCTCAGCAAAATGTGGGGCATCGGTTCGCAGACGGAACGGACCCTCAACGGCATGGGCATTTTTTCCGTTGGCGACCTCGCCTGCACGGACGTCAAAACTCTGGAAGAGCGTTTCGGCATCCTTGGCCACCAGCTGTACCAGCACGCAAACGGCATCGATCTGTCCGAACTCGGTTCGCCGCTTGTCGCCGGGCAGGTGAGCTACGGCAAGGGGCAGATACTTTACCGCGATTACATAGAAGTCGAAGACATCATGACGATCATCCTGGAAATGTGCGAAGACATCGCCATGCGCACCCGGCTGGCGAAACGCGCAGGACGCACCATTCACCTGAGCGTCGGCTACAGCAAATCTGTTTTCGGCGGCGGCTTTTCCCGTTCCCGCTCGCTGGAGGAAGCGACGAACGACACGCTGCAGATCTACAAAGTGTGCCAGGTGATTTTCCGCGAGCATTTCACGAACAAGCCGGTGCGTCAGATTTCGATTTCCATCGGCAACCTGGAAGAGGAATCATCGATGCAATTGAGCCTGTTCGAAGCACGCAAATGGGAAAAGCGGCGACTCGGTGCAGCAATGGATCAAATCCGCAGCAAATACGGCTATTCCGCCATCTACCGCGCGGTCTCCGGCACCGAAGCGGGCACCGCCATCGCCCGCACGCGTCTGATTGGCGGGCATCAGAAGTGAGAGTTCGATAAAAGAAAGCAAAAAACGCCCGCCCCAGGATGAACTGACCCGGTAATTTGAGACACAAGA
>NZ_JRGN01000056.1 GCF_000775575.1 Planococcus sp. CAU13 | reverse complement strand
AAAGATATGCAGCGAAATGATTGAAGAAGACAATATCTTTTGACAGATTGAAAAAACGACCGCCATTTTCAGCCAGTCGTTTCTTTTTGCTTGTCTTCGAAATCTTCAAATGCAATCAATTTCTTTCTCGAATAACCTTCGGGAAGCAAGTCGTAATCTGCAAGAAAATTCATGACTGTTTCAGTGTACTCTTCCGTATTTTCATTGAATGATTGGGCATGTGCACCATGTTCAAACAGCTTCAGCGCTTTGGGCCCTTCTTTTAAATCGTGCATTTCAACGCTCATTTTCGGTTCGACAACCTGATCCTGCAAACTGTGGATAAAAAGCACAGGTTTTTTGATGGATTTGATTACTTCACGGGGTGAAACGGTGCGGATGTGATAGCCGTCCCGCAATTTCAGGAAAAAAGAGGCCAGCTTAAAAACAAGAGATGTTTTTACAGGTGTTGTTGTCTGCATAACGTGAAGGACCTGTTCGGAGATATCGGAATAGCCGCAATCGGAAATATAGAATGCGGCATCGTCCCTGAGTCCTGCATAAAGCAAAGTCGTCGCGGCTCCCATCGATTCACCTTGGATGCCGAATACCAGGTCCGGTCCGACATGTTTTTTCAGCATATCCACCACGGCTTTCAGGTCGAATTTCTCGTAATGCCCGAAACTAGTTGTCTTGCCGCCTGAGCTGCCATGACGCCGGTGGTCATAAACGACAGAATTATATCCCAGCTTTTCAAACATGCGTGCATATTTGAACGAATTGACTTTCGTCTCTGTTACACCGTGGCAGATGATGGCATAATACAACGTATCATGGGGCTCCAGGAAAATTGCATGTACTTTATAGCCATTTTCCGATTCAATCCAGCGCTCTTCTTTTTTTACGTTGGCGTACCAGACTTCATCGTAGCGTTTGGCCGAGGTTTCGCGCTCCAGTATCAGTTCTTCGTCTTTCTTCTTTAAATACATCAGGCGGTTGCTGGCAAGAATTCCTGCAGCAGCTGCCAAAAGTGTGAAAGTGCTCGATATTGCAGCAAATATTTGGAGAATATGTTTCCTCATGGCCAAAGCTCCTTTATGGTCGGTTTTTGTATAAAGTGTACATTCCCGTATTTATAGGGTTTGACACATGAGATTCGATTTTTTCAATTGCCTCACAGAGCCCTTCCAGATCGATGCCGGTCTCGATGTTCATCCGGTGCATCATGTTGACCACATCTTCTGTTGCCACATTGCCGGTTGCCCCCGGAGCAAACGGGCAGCCGCCAAGTCCTCCGGCGGAAGCGTCAAAGCGGTCAACACCGGCCTGCAGGGCAGCGAAAATATTGGCGAGCGCCATTTTTCGGGTATCATGAAAATGTGCGGTTATCAGCGTATTCGGAAACTGCTGTTTTAATTGGTCGAATAAATAATAGCTCTCGGCCGGATTTGCCATTCCGATCGTGTCAGCGACACTTAATTCATCAACACCCCAGTCGACGAATTCGCTGCACAGCCGTATTGTATCTTCAGGATTGATGGCACCTTCAAACGGGCAGTAAAAAGCAGTTGAAATGCAGGCGCGTACGAATACACCCTGATCTTTCAACTTCAGAATCAAAGGTTTTAAAGCAGCCATGCTTTCTGCAGTGGATTTATTGATATTTTTTTTATTGAATGAATCCGATACACCGACGAATACAGCAAGCGCATCTGCACCGGCATCGAGCGCCGCGGTGATTCCACGTTCGTTCGGCGTCAGAACGAACTGGCGGCCGGTTTTTTTGGCGCCTGCCACAATTTCTTTTGAATCGGCCATTTGCGGGACCCATTTCGGCGACACGAAAGATGTAAGTTCCATTTCGGTGATTCCGGCTTTCTGAAGCCCCTCAATAAAACTCAGTTTGGCATCAGTCGAAACCAGCTGTTTTTCATTTTGCAGGCCATCCCGCGGTCCAACCTCGATTATCGTAATATTTTTTGGTAAACTGAACATAGTATCCCCCCTGAATCCATTGTAGCGATGCGGGGGATAAAAGAGCAACCAGTTTTAATCAAACAAGGGGGAAAAGAAAATGTCACAGGAAATCGTAATTGTAAGCGCTGTCCGTACGGCAGTCGGATCGTTTCAGGGGAGTTTAAAAGATGTACCGGCAACTGAGCTTGGTGCAATTGTGATAAAGGAAGCGGTAAACCGGGCAGGCATCAAACCGGAACAGGTTTCTGAAGTTATTATGGGGAACGTGCTGCAGGCGGGTCTTGGCCAAAACCCTGCACGCCAGGCAGCAATCAACGCAGGCTTGCCGCAGACTGTTCCATCAATGACCATCAATAAAGTTTGCGGATCGGGGCTTAAATCGATCCATTTGGCATATCAGGCAATTTTTTCAGGAGACGCGGAAATCATCGTTGCCGGCGGGATGGAGAATATGAGCCGCGCGCCGTATCTTCTGGAAAATGCCCGGGGCGGATTCCGGATGGGCGATCAGAAAGTCGTTGACAGCATGGTGGCGGATGGTTTGACTGATGCCTTCAATAATTACCACATGGGCACGACTGCTGAAAACCTTTGCGATATGTACGACATTTCGCGTGAAGAACAGGATAGATTTGCTGCACGTTCACAGGCAAGAGCTGCAGCGGCGGTGGAAGCGGGACGCTTTGATGATGAAATCGTGCCGGTTGAAATACCGCAGCGCAAAGGCGACCCGATCATTTTTGCAGCGGATGAGTATATCAAGGCATCGTCAAACGAAGAAAAATTGGGCAAACTTCGCCCGGCCTTTAAGAAAGATGGCAGTGTAACAGCAGGGAACGCATCAGGCATCAACGACGGAGCGGCTGCAGTTGTCGTCATGTCCAAAGCAAAAGCGGAAGAGCTTGGCCTTACGCCGCTCGCGACGATTGTCGCAAACGGCAACGCAGGGGTAGACCCGGCGATTATGGGGATCGGTCCGGTTCAGGCTGTGAAAAATGCATTGGCAAAAGCGGATTTGGCTTTGGAGGACATCGAGTTGATCGAAGCGAACGAAGCATTTGCGGCACAGTCAATTGCGGTTGACCGTGAACTCAAATTAAATCAGGATATCCTGAATGTGAACGGTGGAGCGATTGCCATCGGCCACCCGATCGGGGCAAGCGGAACACGCATTTTTGTCACACTGCTTCATGAAATGCAGAAACGCGACGCGAAAACTGGGCTCGCCACACTTTGCATTGGCGGAGGCCAGGGTGTCGCAACTATTGTGAAACGTCCTTAAGGAGCTGGTATTAATGGCTAAAAAAGAAGAGCAGACCAACGGCTTGTTCAATGAAGAAATGCTGGCAAAGCTGAAAGATACGAAAAAAGCATTGCTGGCTGAAGAACAGCAGAAACGAGAAGAGGAAGAAGCAAAGCGCATATTCGAGCGCAAACAGCGTGAAAAAAATATGTCGTTTGCCGAACTTCTGGAAAAGCACGGAGAGCAGGGCAGCAAGTTTTAACGATTCAGGATCCCGGATTTGCGATTGCAGATCCGGCATTTTTTTCGAAAACAGTTTTGACTTCAGGGCTTAAATGAGTTACATTATTATTTGGCGAACGATAATGGGTGTTTTTAAATAAAATGTTCGTATATAGGAGTGTTAAAGATGGAAAATGTATTTGATTACGAAGATATTCAATTGGTTCCTGCAAAAGCGATAGTAAACAGCCGGTCAGAATGTGACACATCCGTGCAATTCGGGGGACGCAGGTTCAAGCTGCCGGTTGTGCCGGCAAATATGCAGACCATAATCGATGAAAAAACAGCCATTTACCTTGCAGAAAATGATTATTTTTATATTCTCCACCGATTCAAACCCGAACAGCGTATTGATTTTGTGAAAGATATGCAGAGCCGGGGACTATATGCTTCGATAAGTGTTGGAGTGAAGGAAGAGGAATACGCCTTCATCGATCAATTGGTGGAAGAAGGGTTAATTCCTGAGTATATGACGATTGACGTGGCCCATGGCCATGCCGAATCTGTCATCAAAATGATAAAGCATATCAAGAAAACTGTGCCTGACAGCTTCTTGATCGCAGGCAACGTTGGCACGCCGGAAGCCGTAAGAGAACTTGAGAATGCAGGAGCAGACGCGACGAAAGTCGGCATCGGTCCCGGCAAAGTATGCATCACCAAGATCAAAACCGGTTTTGGAACAGGCGGCTGGCAATTGGCTGCAGTGCGGCTGTGTTCAAAAGCTGCGAGCAAACCGATTATCGCAGACGGGGGAATCCGGACGCACGGCGATATCGCCAAATCAGTCCGCTTCGGCGCATCCATGGTTATGATCGGCTCATTGTTTGCAGGACATGATGAATCACCGGGCGAAACGATTGAGCGCGATGGCGTTCTCTATAAAGAATATTTTGGCTCCGCTTCTGAATTCCAAAAAGGGGAAAAGAAAAACGTAGAAGGCAAAAAGATGTATGTGGAATACAGAGGCCCGTTGCAGGATACATTGACTGAAATGCAGCAGGATCTTCAGTCATCCATTTCCTATGCCGGCGGAGATAAATTGGAAGCCATCCGCCACGTCGATTACGTAATCGTGAAAAACTCGATTTTCAATGGCGATAAAGTTTATTAAAAAGCATTCACAAAACAGTAAGGCCGGTGCGGAAGAGCAGTTACAGCTCTTTCGCACCGGCCTTTTATGTTATTGAATCGTATGCGGGTCACTCAGATAAAGGTGAGCCCGCCATGAATTGGACGGTTTCTTTATCGGAATGGGTCGGCAGCTGGAAGGGATGGCTGTATTTTTCATGCCCTTTGCCGGTGATGATGACCCAATCACCTTCAGTGCTTGAGTCGATCGCTTCTTTGATGGCCATTGTCCGGTCCATTTGGACAAGACCTTTTTCGTTGCCGAAACGTTCGTTCAGATCTTTGTAAAGTGATCGCATTTCTTCGGCCGGAACAGAATTGAGATCATCAGTGGTGAGGATATAGCAGTCGCTGAGCCGGGAAGAAATTTCGATCATTTCTTCCCGTTTGCTGGTGTCGCGGTCACCGCGAAAGCCGAAGACATGGGTAATGCGTCTTGCGCCAGCTTCTTTTGCAGTTGTAAGGCAGTGATAGACAGCATCGGGTGTATGTGCATAATCGACGATCACAGTGGAACCGTTCGGTGTTTTGGATGTTTCGAACCTTCCTTCAACGCCGGAAAAATCCAGGATGGTGCGCAGAACCGATGCTTTTTTCACTCCTAAAATAAGGGCGCAGCCATAGGCCATTAAGGAATTGTAGATATTATGGATGCCGGCCATCGGTGACTGGAGCACAGTATTCTCCGGGTCGTCAATCAGAACCGTTGATTGTTCCGAATTGATGGAACGTATACGGATCCGGCTTTCCTGATGTTGGCCGATGCTGCAGACGTTCCGGCCTTTTTCCTGCAGGCGGGCTGCCAGTTTTTCTCCCCATTCATCATCGATGTTGATGACCGCTGTGCCTTTTGGCTTCAATTGGTCAAACAGAATGGTCTTGGCATCGAAATAACTTTTCATTGAGCCATGATAATCGAGATGTTCATGATGGAGGTTCGTAAACAGGCATATGTCGAATTCGATTCCTTCAATACGGTGCTGTGTAAGCCCGTGAGAAGAAACTTCCATTACGATGGCATCGTCATTGCTCGAAGCCAGCAATTGCTGGAGCACCAGCGAACTGGGAGTGGTGTTGGCACTTTCAATGGAGACGCCATTGACGATATTTTTGATGGTCCCCATCACGGAACAGGAGATGCCATTGCTTTCCAGCAGGTGCTTTAGAAGGTAGCTGGTCGTTGTCTTGCCATTTGTGCCGGTGATGCCGATCATTATTTTTCGGCTGGCAGGGTCACCGTAGAAATTTTTTGCGACGATGCCAAGAGCGAGCCGCGCATTTTCCACTTGAATGTAGGGAACAGGAACACCGTCAAGATCCTGTTCTCCTATTACCGCTATGGCGCCTTTGTCGATGGCATGGCGGATATGGTTATGCCCATCATCTCTGAAACCTTTGATGGCAATAAAAATAAACCCATTTTTGACGTCCTGGGAACTGTCAGCGATGCCCTGGACGACCAGGTCATATAAATTTTGATCTATGCTGTTTTGTAGTTGGAGACCACTTATCAATTGAGTTAGTTTCATTTATATGCTGACCTTTCTATCGCTGAATTTAATTACAGCTTAAATTGGATGGGTGCAGAATTTTTTGAAGGCTATTTTTAAAAGTGCAGCAGCAAGCGAAACATTGCCTATTAGTATTACAACATGCCTATTATTCGAAACCAAGTAACTTTAGACCCACTACTTTTGAATTTAACTGATAATTCATACTAATCTGTTTAATTGCCGGAATTTGAGTAATGTTTTTTTGATTTTCAAGACCGGTGCTCAGCATACTTTGTTTGTTTCGTTATTTTTTTTGCCTGTTCAATCTGCTCCGCAGAAATGTTCATTTCATATGCTTTTACTGTCTCGCGGATCTGTGACTGCGAACTCGCGCCAGTCACTGCAGAAGCGACCGTATCCGACTGCAGAACTGCATGGAGGGCAAGCGCAGTCAAATTTTCTTCGACGGCCAGTAATTCTTTCAGCGCTTTGTTCAGATCGTTCCGGCTGTATTCCAGATAGCCATCGGTTTTCGCGGCCCGGTCAAGGGCTTCGGCAGTCAATAAACCTTTGGCAAGGGTGCCTCTCGTTACGACAGATCTGCCGGAAGCTCCAATCTGATCAAGGAATTCTTCAGGGCGACGATCAAAAAGGCTGTACTGCATCATGATGGAGACAATGCTGCTCTCTTCAATAAACCGGTTGATGACATTCGGGCGAATGGAAGAGATGCCGTATTCACGGATCAGCCCTTCTTTTTTCAACGTTTCAAACGCTTCGATCGTTTCTTCGGAAGGATCTGTAATCATGCCTCCGTGCAGCTGGTATAAGTCGATCCAGTCCGTGCCCAGCCGGCGCAGGCTTTCGTGGACCTGGGAAGTGATATAAGCTTTCGATGGATTCCAGGAAACTTCGTCTGATTGCGGATCCCATTGGTTGCCGACTTTTGTCGCCAGGATAATGTCCTGTCGTCGGCTGCCGAGCGCCTTGCCGACCATTTCCTCATTTTGCCCTTTACCGTATAAATCGGCAGTATCAAAATAATTGATGCCAAGATCAAGTGCCTGATCCACGATGGACTGTGATTCTTTGGGGTCATCGGGCAAAGACATGCAGCCAAGTGCGATTTCACTGACTTCCAGGCTGCCTGTGCCCAAGCGGTTCTTTTTCATCCTTATCACCTCATCATTAGATTACTGTTCTTCCTATGGTATACTTTGCGGTAGAAAAACCACAAATGAAACGAGGCCCAATATGAAAAAATTTGAGGAAAAAACAATCAGTTCAGAACGGATTTATGAAGGGAAAATCATCAACCTGAAAGTGGATGAAGTGCAACTGCCAAATGGACACACTTCAAAACGGGAATTGATTGAGCATCCGGGAGCTGTAGCAATACTGGCAATCACTCCTGAAAAGAAAATCATTATGGTCGAACAGTACCGCAAAGCACTTGAACGATCGATCGTTGAAGTTCCGGCCGGCAAACTCGAAAAAGGGGAGGCGCCTGAAATGACCGCAATGCGTGAACTGGAAGAGGAAACCGGCTATACAGCGGATTCACTCCAGCTCATCCAGTCGTTTTCGACTTCTCCGGGTTTTGCGGATGAAGTCATTCATTTATTCCTTGCGGAAGGTTTGAAAAAATCCGAATCAGGGGCAGTTCTTGACGACGATGAGTTCGTGGAGCTGATGGAAGTGTCGATAGAAGAGGCGGAAGAGATGATGAGTGATGAACGGATATACGATGCAAAAACCGCATTTGCCGTACTTTGGGCTAAACAACGATTCTCTAATGAGAATTAAAACAATTAGCACATTATAATGATTATAATTAATAAGCGGCATGTATCCTTGTAATTGAGAACTGACTTTTGATATAATGAAGGCAGTTTGAGGGAGGGCGTCGCATGGAAACAAGGATTGATCGTATCAAAAAGCAATTACACGCTGCGAGCTATAAGTTGACGCCACAGCGCGAAGCGACAGTTCGAATATTGCTGGACCATGAAGAGGACCATCTCAGTGCCGAAGACGTCTATCTGTTAGTGAAGGATATCGCACCGGAAATCGGGCTGGCTACTGTTTATCGGACATTGGAGCTTTTAACCGAATTAAAAATTGTTGATAAAATAAATTTTGGTGATGGCGTATCGCGCTATGACCTGCGCCAGGAAGGAGCTGCACATTTCCATCATCACCTTGTGTGCCTGGAATGTGGAGCTGTGGATGAAATTCAGGAAGATCTGCTTGAAGATGTAGAAGGTATTGTTGAAAAACGCTGGAACTTTCAAATCAAAGACCACCGTCTTACTTTCCATGGCATCTGCTGGCGCTGCCATGACCGCAGCTCAGAAGAGGCACCGGAAAATTAAGGCGACAGAGAGCAACGGCCAGTCTTGGCCGTTTTTTTGTTTTCATTTTATTAAAATCATTAATGTGACATAGAAAAGAAGGAGGCCGAGAAGATGAAATACGCCAAAGATGCTTTGGATGATTATATGCAATTTTTGCAAGTGGAAAGGCAGCTTGCTGCCAATACGCTGACATCCTATGAACGCGATTTGAAAAGCTACCTTCAATACCTGAAGGAAGTGGAACAGCTGGATTCTCTGCGCAATGTGGAACGTGTACATATCCTGAATCACCTCAGCCATCTGAAAGAAACGACGATGTCTTCCCGGACGGTGGCAAGGCATATTTCTTCGATTCGCTCATTCCATCAATTTTTGATCAGGGAGCGCGTTGTGGATAAAGATCCCACCGTTCACCTTGAAATGCCTCAAATGGACAGGAAATTGCCGAATGTGCTGTCGATCGAAGAAGTGGAAGCGCTGCTGGAAGCACCCGATACAGTGAAGGCAAATGGCAGAAGAGATCAGGCCATGCTTGAATTATTGTATGCCAGCGGAATGCGCGTCAGTGAATGCATCAACCTCGACATGGAAGATGTCAACTTGACGATGGGCTTTGTGCGCTGCTTCGGCAAAGGTGGGAAAGAACGCATCATTCCGCTTGGAAAATCGGCGCTTGCTTCGTGCCGCGAGTATTTATCCGGCGCCAGAAGCGAACTGGCGAAGGCCGGCGTGACGACAGACGCATTATTTATCAACCAAAGGGGTAAGAGACTTACAAGGCAGGGTTTCTGGAAATTATTGAAGCAGCATGCCCAAAAAGCCGGAATTCAGAAAGAATTGACCCCGCATACACTGCGGCATTCGTTCGCGACGCATCTTATTGAAAACGGCGCAGATCTCCGGGCTGTGCAGGAGATGCTGGGCCACGCCGATATTTCAACGACTCAAATATATACCCATGTCAGCAAGACCCGTTTAAAGGACGTTTACACCCAATTCCATCCACGGGCATGAATACATGTCAGACCTCTGACATTTGAGAGTTTTATGGTAGAATATATCTGTATATGAGGAGGATGTTAAATGACACAGAAAGAATTTAAGCGCATACATTTAATCGTTCTGGATTCCGTCGGGATCGGTGAAGCCCCTGATGCCGAAGCTTTCGGTGATACTGGCTCTGATACACTGGGCCATATTGCAGAGGCAATGGGCGGGCTGAATATGCCGAATATGGAGAAGTTGGGACTTGGCAATGTCAAGGCTGTACAGGGGATTTCCCCCGTTACGTCTCCGCAGGCTTTCTACGGCAGGCTTCAGGAAGCATCTGTCGGGAAAGATACGATGACAGGACACTGGGAGATTATGGGACTGAATATCGACACTCCTTTCAAAGTGTATCCGGAGGGTTTTCCGCCTGAACTGATCGCCGCACTCGAAGAACGGACAGGCCGCAAAGTGATCGGCAATAAACCGGCCTCCGGGACTGAAATACTGGATGAACTCGGCGAGCAGCATATGGCCACCGGTGCAATTATTGTCTACACATCGGCTGATCCGGTTCTTCAAATTGCAGCACATGAAGAAATCGTGCCGCTTGATGAATTGTATAAAATATGTAAAATTGCGCGTGAACTGACTTTAACGCCTGAATTTTTGGTTGGCCGTGTTATTGCCCGTCCTTTCATTGGTGAAAAAGGAGCGTTCAAACGCACGACGAACCGCCATGATTACGCCCTGACGCCATTCAGCCGCACGGTCATGAATGAATTGAAGGATAACGGAAAAGACGTCATCGCAATCGGCAAAATTGATGATATTTACAACGGCGCCGGTGTAACGAAAGCAATTCGGACAAAAGACAATGCGGACGGAATGGATAAATTGGCTGCCGTGGCTTCTGAAGATTTCAACGGCCTGAGCTTTTTGAATCTGGTCGATTTTGATGCCCTGTACGGACACCGCCGTGATCCGATAGGTTACGGAGAAGCGCTGGAGGAATTCGACCGCCGCCTGCCTGAGGTCCTTGAAAAAATGGAGCAGGATGATTTGCTGATCATCACGGCTGACCATGGCAATGACCCCACTTTCCCGGGCACGGACCACACCCGTGAATTTGTTCCATTGCTCGCCTACTCGCCGCGTTTTGAAACAGGAAAAGAATTGGGCCTTGGTTCTACATTCGCTGATATCGGTGCGACAATCGCCGATAATTTTAGAGTTTCGATGCCGGATTTCGGCACTAGCTTCCTATCCAAATTAAAATAAAAAAGGCGGTTTGAAGTCATGAGAATGGTTGATTTGATTGAGAAAAAACGGGATGGTTTTGAACTAACCACAGAAGAAATCCAATACATCGTAACAGGCTATACAGCTGGCGACATCGAAGATTACCAGATGAGCGCATTTCTGATGGCCGTTTATTTTAAAAATATGACCGAACGGGAACGTGCGGATCTGACTCTGGCGATGGCAGCTTCAGGCGATCAGATCGATCTTTCCGCTATCGACGGCATCAAGGTCGATAAGCATTCTACCGGCGGTGTTGGTGATACGACGACTTTGGTGCTGGGTCCACTGGTTGCGGCCTGCGGAGTTCCGGTAGCCAAAATGAGCGGACGCGGACTCGGCCACACGGGAGGGACAATCGATAAACTGGAAGCGATCGAAGGCTTCCATGTTGAATTGTCCACCGAAGATTTCATCAAACAGGTCAACGATATTAAAGTGGCGGTCATCGGCCAAAGCGGCAATTTGACGCCTGCCGATAAAAAGCTTTACGCACTGCGTGACGTAACGGCGACTGTCAACAGCATTCCGCTGATCGCCAGTTCCATCATGAGCAAAAAAATTGCGGCCGGTGCAGACGCCATCGTCCTGGACGTGAAGACAGGCGAAGGGGCTTTCATGAAGACGGCGGAAGACGCGGAAGAATTGGCGCACGCCATGGTGGGCATCGGAAATTCGACGGGCCGCAAGACAATGGCCATCATTTCCGATATGAGCCAGCCGCTTGGTTATGCCATCGGCAACGCACTGGAAGTGAAAGAAGCGATTGAAACGCTGCAAGGAAAAGGGCCGGAAGATTTGACAGAACTTTGCCTGGTGCTTGGCAGCCAGATGGTGGTTGTCGGCGGAGGCGCGGATGATTTGGATGAAGCGCGTTCGATGCTTGAAGAAGTGATTGCGAACGGCAAAGCGCTGGATATTTTCCGCCAGTTCATCGAAGCGCAGGGCGGCAATCCTGCGGTAGTGGATGACGTCGGCCTGTTGCCGCAGGCCCGTTACGTGACAGAAGTGCCTTCGAAGGAAGAAGGGTATATTTCATTTATGGAAGCAGATGAAATCGGTACTGCAGCAATGGTGTTGGGAGCGGGCAGAGCCACAAAAGATTCTGAGATCGATTTGGCCGTCGGTATCGTGCTTCATAAAAAAGTCGGGGACTTTGTGAAACAAGGGGAAGCGATCGCTACAGTCTATTCCAACACGGAAGACCTCGCGCAATGCCTGGAAATGTTATATAATAGTATAGAATTCAAGGATGAACCGGTTGAAAAAATTCAACTGATTTCGAAATTGATAACTGACTAATAGAATCTTGCCGGGTGATGCCCGGCAGGATTTTTTTCAAATTCTCATTTCAGGAGGGCAAATATGCATTTATACGGTACGCAAGCCATCAACGAACAAGGCCATTTAACTATTGGAGGAGTGGATTCGACAGCACTGGCCAAAGAATACGGAACTCCGCTTTTCGTTTACGATATCGGGCTTTTCCGGAACCGGGCAAGAGCATTCCAGCAGACTTTTGAAGCTGCAGGCATCGGCTATCAGGTGGCATATGCCAGTAAAGCCTTTTCCAGCATTGCTATTTATCAGGTTGCTGCTCAGGAGGGCTTATCGCTGGATGTTGTGTCAGGCGGAGAATTGTTCACGGCAATAAAAGCCGGTTTCCCGAAAGAAAAGATTCACTTCCACGGCAATAATAAAAGCTGGGACGAATTGCAGATGGCATTCGATGAAGAAATCGGCTGCATCGTTGTCGACAACTTCCGTGAGATTGATATGCTGAAGTCGCTGTCCGAACAGTTGCAGCACCCGATGAATATCCTGCTGCGGGTAACGCCGGGCATTGAAGCGCACACACATGATTATATTACGACAGGTCAGGAAGATTCGAAGTTTGGTTTCGATCTGAATAACGGCCAGGCAGACCAAGCTTTCAATGCAACTTATCAGCATCAGTTCCTTAATGTTCTCGGCCTTCATTGCCATATCGGCTCCCAGATTTTCGATACAACGGCATTCCGCATGGCAGCCGGCAAATTAGTATCGAAAATGGCTGACTGGCAGAAGGAAACAGGTTACAGGTGCCCGGTTCTTAATCTGGGCGGAGGTTTTGGCATTCGCTACACGGCAGAGGATCAGCCGCTTGAGCCGTCTGAATATGTCAGAGAAATGATTGATACCGTAAAGGACATTACTGAACAAACCGGTTTTGCCATTCCTGAAATCTGGATTGAGCCCGGCCGTTCCCTTGTCGGAGATGCCGGCACAACCCTTTACACAATCGGCTCAATGAAAGAAGTACCGGAAGTGCGGAAATTCATTGCGGTGGACGGCGGCATGTCGGATAATATCCGTCCGGCTCTATACGGAGCAGCCTACAGCTCGATGATCGCCAATAAAGGGCAGCAGGCACTGACAGAAACTTACACCGTGGCAGGTAAATGCTGTGAATCAGGTGATAAATTGATTGAAAAGGCGGAGTTGCCAGAAGCGGAAGCAGGGGATATCCTGGCTGTTTTCTGCACAGGAGCATACGGCTATTCGATGGCCAGTAATTATAACCGTATTGCCAGGCCAGCGGTGGTATTTGCAGAAAATGGTTCACACCAGCTTGCGGTAAGACGCGAAACAAACGAAGATATCGTTTCTTTGGATCTTGCTTACAATGCAAAGGCGGCAGTAAAATGAGAAGAAGCAATATCATCCTTCTTCTGCTGTTTTTGCTGATGGCAATCGGCTGGGGCGTCGTCTACTGGATCTTCTTTGCCGATCAGGTGCCGGTGGGCTGAACGGGTGCTGTCGCTTTTCATTGTCCAGACTCCGGCTACCCAGCTCTTC
>NZ_JRGN01000064.1 GCF_000775575.1 Planococcus sp. CAU13 | reverse complement strand
CCGTTTATCAGCGATTTTCAAAACTCATTCTTCCAGTAAATCCAATTCTTTATAGTAACCATCTACAATCGGAGAAATATCCGGCTTTGTATTATAATATATGCCATCAATTTCACTCAGCGTGAATTTTAATACTTCTTCACCATCGAAAAGAGAAATGGCATATTGCCATCCTTCACGATCCTCCTGATTTTCTTCTGGAATATACTCGATATTTTTAATCAGGGCAAGAAATTCTTCAACTCGTTTCTGTTCTGTCATTGTTTTAATATAGCCTGTTGAGCCATCCTGTATGATGATTTTATTTACATTTTGAATCTTGGCAGCTTTATAAATTTCTTCCAATGATTGTGGTTCCACATGTGTGCAGGCCGTCAGCGCCAGCAGAATCACTATTAAAATCGACAACAGCCTTTTCCTCAATATCCCCACCCCTTTGCCTGTATATTCAATTACGGTATAGACGGGTTTGTATCGAAAATAGTTACAAACGTTGGGGAAATAAAAGGGTTATTCCCATCTGCAGCGAATAAACGTTAAGTCAGAATAATTTCAAAGGAGATATACATATGGAATGGAATGGAATCCCGTTAGTTTGGCAGGAGTGTTTTATTGAAGCCTGGAAATCGTTTCAGGAAGGTTCCCGGCCAATCGGGGCTCTGGTTACAGATGCAGAGGGAACAATAATTGCGCGAGGGAAAAGCGCTGCGTTCAATGATTTGACCGACAGCGTCATTTCAAATAATGAACTGGCTCTCGCGGAAATCAACGCAATGCTGAAGCTCGACAACCGAATACATACGGCCAGACAAAAATACACACTCTATTCCACAATGGAGCCGTGCCCGTTATGCTTTGGCGCATTTTACATGAGCGGCATGCGGAATCTGAAATTTGCGGCGAAAGACAAATGGGCGGGCAGTACGAACTTGAAAAATGCCACTCCATACATGAGTTTTAAGCCGATTCAGATCGAAGGGCCCAACGTATATCTGGAACAATTGTCCATTGTTCTGAATATCTTTTTTGACCACAAAATCCAAGCAGGCAATCCCACACCCGTTTCTGATCGCATGTCGGAAGATTATCCGGAGGCCGGCGCTCTGGCCCGCAAATGGTATGAAGAAAAAAGATTGGATGATAAACTTCACCTTCATATTTCAGAAATTTACGCATTGGTGCAGAATGAATTGACTGTTCCACTCGCTGCAGCCAAACCATAAAAAAGAACAGGCTGCTTGATGCGCCTGTTCTTTTTCTATTGCAGATATCCGTCAATATCCTGCTCCCGACAAAAATTTTCACATTTCCAAAGGCGCCTCTATACCCAGCAGACACAGGCTTTCCTTCAGGACAACCGTAACGGCAAAGACGAGTGCCAGCCGCCCTTCCCTTTCACCATTCTCTTCCAAAACCTTGACATGGCTGTAGTATTTATTGAAATCCTGCGCCAGCTCAACCGCAAATTTCGCGATGACGGAAGGCTCGCTTTGCTGGCAGCTTTTCAGCACAGCGTCCGGAAAAGCCATCAGCGTTTTGATCACTTCCCAGCTGTACGGATCATCCAATCCTGCAGGTGTCAGGGATTCCGGCGCCACACCCGACTTCCTCAGGATCGAACAGGCCCGGGCATGCGTATATTGCACGTAGGGCCCCGTCATCCCTTCAAAACGAAGCATATCCTCCAGTGAAAATTCGACATTATTCTGGCGTTCGGTTTTCAGGTCATGGAAAATGACCGCTCCGACTCCCACCATTTTCGCGGTTTCTTTTTTATTCGGAAGTGCCGGATTTTTATCGTTGATATTCCTTTCGGCAAGCTCGATTGCTTCTTTCAGCACCTGATCCAATAAAACCACTTTGCCTTTTCTCGTCGACATCTTCTTCCCTTCTTTCAGGATGAAACCGAACGGAATATGCTTCATGTCATGAGCCCAGTCAAATCCCATTTTCTGGAGCGTCAAAAATAATTGCCTGAAATGCAGCGTCTGCTCCTGACCGACCACGTAAAGAGATTCCGAAAATTGATAAATCTCTTTCCGGTACAGGGCGGCTGTCAGATCGCGCGTGCCGTAAAGCGTAGCACCGTCCCTTTTTCTGATCAAAAACGGCGGCAGATTGTGCTCGGCCAGATCAACGACTTCTGCCCCTTCCGATTCGACCAGCAAGTCCTTTTCCTTCAGAAGTTCGATGGTGGATCCCATTTTGCCGTTATAAAACGCTTCTCCCGAGTAGGAATCGAATTCGACTCCAAGCCCTTCATAGATTTTGCTGAACTCCTTCAACGATTCATCCTTGAACCACGTCCATAACTCCTCCGCTTCGGCGTCACCGTCCTCCAGTTTCTTAAACCATATCCGGGCTTCTTCTTCCAGCGTTGCTTCGTGTTCCGCTTCTTCATGGAATTTTATGTATAACGCCAGCAATTCCGGAATCGGATTCTCTTTTACCCGACTTTCTTCGCCCCATTTTTTATAAGCGACGATCAGTTTTCCGAACTGGGTGCCCCAATCCCCGAGGTGGTTGATCTTCACAGCTTTAAAACCGACTTTTTCCACAATTTTTGCCATTGAATTGCCGATGACTGTCGACCTTAAATGCCCCATTGAAAACGGCTTGGCGATATTCGGCGATGAAAAATCGATCGTGATATTTCTCCCCTGCCCGATATCAATTTTGCCATATTCCCCCTGCTCCTTCAGGATTGTTTGCATTACCTGGCTGCTGGCTGTCTTTTTATTCAGGAAGCAATTGACGTAAGGACCTTCCGCAACCACTTTTTCAAAACCAGGGTGCGTCAGTTGCGTCGCCAGCTCTTGGGCAATTTTCTGCGGAGCCTGCCTTTTCAGCTTCGCCAATGAAAAACAAGGGAATGCGATGTCGCCCTGATTCCCGAATTTTGGTGTCTCCAGCAGTTCTGCGATTTCACCGACGGCAAGAGCCCCTTCCAAATGGCTGTAAATTTCTTCCGCAAACACTCCACTGTAATCCATAAAAACTCCTCCATTTTTTAAATTAAAATACAAAAATCCCGTCTCCAATTGAAATTAGAGACGGGATTTCCCGCGGTACCACTCTGATTGCCCATTACGGACCAGCTTGAAACGGTAACGGTGTCGGCCGACCAACCCTACTGAACGTTCAGGCGGTTTCTCAGATAGGCGGTTCGGCTTACTCCGGCCGCCGGGCTCTCACCATCCCCGGCTCGCTTCGGCTTTCTGTAAGCTTACTCTTATCTTCCCAGAATTTATTGTATTTCCGTTATCTTACCGATTTCCATTATTTGTGTCAAGCTGCCTTTCCAGTTCCTCGTATTTAAGAATAAAAGGAAGCAGCAGGGACTCTGCAGCAATGATGATCAGCAGCGGCAGCACAATCGACGAATCCTGCATGAAAATAAAAACGACGATCACTGGAACGAGAAGCAGTAAAGCCGCCAGCAGCCGTGAGGCATTGGCAACTCTATGCACAGTTCCGCAGTTCCGGCAGGTCACTGGCCGGAAAGAGAACCATAAGGATTGAAAAAGCTGGCTCCATTTGAATGATTGATTGCATACTCCACATTTTTGCATCTTACCGGTTCCTTCCTGTTTCGCTGGCATCTTTTATTCAAGAGAACTTTTGCCTCGGCGGTACATTTCGCGCATATCGTTCTCCGGCACAAGATCTCCACCAGTCGACCAGGCAATATGCGCCGCATTTTCGGCAGAAAGTCCCCTCGCCGCAAGATAATCTGTTTTGGCGAGTTCCACGGGACCGAGCAGCGAAGAAGCTGCCGAAGGCTCGACGTATATACCATCGCCGTCCGCTAATACCGCGAGCAGGCGGAATAATTCCTCATCTTCCAGGGTGTAGATGCCGCTGATCAGTTTTTCACTGATGCCTGAAGCAAAACTTGACGGCCTGCCCACCGCAAGCCCGTCCCCTTCGGTCATATTGTCGATGCCAAAATCCTGGACGCAGACCCTTTCTTTTTCACCGGTCATCAGCCCGATCAGGACAGAAGGCGAATGCGTCGGTTCCACAAAAAAGCAATGGACTGCATCGCCGTAAATCTGTTTCAGACCAAATGTGATGCCGCCCGGGGAACCGCCGACACCGCATGGCAAATAAACGATCAAAGGATGCTCATCATCCACTGTGATATTCATTTCATCCAGTTGCTGTTTTACTCTGAACGCGGCGGTGCTGTAGCCGAGGTACAGATGTTTCGAGCTTTCATCATCGACGAAATAAGCCATCGGGTCTTCTTTTGTCTGCTGGCGTCCTTCCAGGATCGCTTCGCCGAAGTCCCCTTCAAATTCATGGACGATGGCACCTTTTGCACGCAGCAATTCCTTTTTCCAGGCTTTTGCATCTGCCGACATATAAACGGAAACGGAAAATCCGAGTTTCGAGCTGATGATGCCGATGCTGAGCCCAAGGTTGCCGGTAGACCCGACACCAATTGAATAACGGCTGAAAAACTCCCGGAATTTATCGCTGGCGAATTGACTGTAATCGTCTTCCGGCGTGATCATTCCGTTTTCAATAGCCAATTGCTCCGCGTAGTGCAGGACTTCATAAAAGCCGCCGCGCGCTTTGATCGATCCTGCCACCGGAAGAGCGTTATCGCATTTTAAAAACAGCTTTCCGGGAATTTCAGCTCCGTATTTTTCCTCCAGCAGTTTTTGGGTGCCGGCAATTTCAGTCAACGGCGATTCGATGATTCCCCCTGCTTCAGCAGTCTCCGGAAATGCAACTGCCAGAAAAGGCGCAAAGCGCTGCCAGAGCTCCTCCGCTTCCTGCATTTCCTGTTTTGTAACAGCGAACTCACCGGTATCTGCCACATTTTGAAGTTTCGGATTCAGCCAGAACACCGGTTTGAAATGGGTCACTTCGGATAATAAAGGAAATTTCTGCTGCCATTCTTCAATTTGCTGTTGTGTAACTGCCATGGGAATCATCCTTTCCGGTAAATTATGTGCTTTGTTTCATCATACATGAAAAAACACGAAAATAAAGCCACCTGTGTGAGTGGCTTTGTTTTGCAATCCAGCTTATTTGATAGGCCTTTCCGAAAGAAGCCCGGTTTCGTTTCCCTGAAAAAAATTCATTACTTCAATCCCGAACTCATGACACTTTTCACGAAATATTTATTGGCAGCCACAAAAATAATCAGTGCCGGGATGGTCGCTACAACGGTCGCCGCCATCATCCTGCCGGGATTTACGAAGTTTGCACCCTGGACCAGGTTCGCAACGCCCAACGTCACTGTTTTCATTTCATCGGTGCTGGTTACTACGGACGGCCATAAAAAGTCATTGTAGATCGTTAAAAACGTCAAAACCGCCAAAGTGGCGACCACCGGTTTTATTGCAGGGAAAATGACAAAGCGCAGAACCTGCCATAAAGATGCGCCGTCGATGACAGCTGCCTCTTCCAAATCTTTTGGGAAGCCTTTCAAAAAACTGTATATGAGGAAAACGCCCAATGTATTGGCCGAATAAATAACGATCAAAGGCACATAAGTATTGATCAGATTAAATTCCCTGAACAGATAAAAAGCGGGAAATAATGTGACAATTCCCGGTATGGTCAGCGCAGCTACTACAATTCCCAGAAAATACTTCTTACCTGGCAGATTCAGACGCGCCAGCGAATAAGCCGCCAAAACATCCACAAAAACAACTAATGCCGTCCCGGCAAGCGTCACCACGCCTGTATTGAACAGCCAGAGAAGAACAGGCACTTCAGCGCTGGCCCCCAGAATGCTCCTATAGTTATCGATGATCCACTCTTTTGGTAACAAAGCGGAAGAAGACATCGCTTCACCCAGGCCTTTGAAGGAAGTAAAGATCATGAAGATAAGAGGCAACAGGAAGAGCAGGGCAACCAGTGAAGCAAGAATTACTATAAAAACATCTTTTCCTTTTGACTTCTTCATGCAGACTCCTCCTCACTCTTTACGGAAACTGTATGCGTATTGCACCGCTACAATAATGACCATTACAAATCCCATCACCATCGCCATGGCAGAAGCGACGCCCAAATTGTTCTGGTTAAAGACCATCTGCTGGATAACCATGATCAACGTTTGCGTGCTCTGGCTCGGCCCTCCTGCCGTCATGAGCAAAGTCTGCCCATAAAGATTGAAGGAAGCGATAACCGTAATGATGGTCAGAAATACAAACACCCCTTTTATGGATGGAAAAGTAATATGCATGAATTTATTCCATGAATTTGCACCATCCAAACTTGCTGCTTCATATAAATTCTGATCCACGTCGTCCAACGCATTGATGAATAAAATCATATTAAAGCCGATTGTCCACCAGACAGTTGCTATCAATATTGCGATCCAGGCACTTGGCTGGTCGTTCAGCCAATTGATTGTATTCAGGCCGAATGTATCAAAGACATTATTGACGTAGCCTCCGTTTCCAGTAAAAAGCCATTTGAAAATGGCCGACACAGCGGTTACTGAAACTGCATAAGATATAAAGAACACGGTCCGGAAAAAGACTTTTAAGTTGCTGGGGATGCTGTCGACAAGAAGTGCAAGAGCCAGGCTGATAATGACTAAAGGAACGACGCTGATCGCCACAAATACGAGCGTGTTTTTCAGTCCATTATAGAAGGCATTGCTGTAAATGTTGCCGGGTGTCAGAATGGCGGTATAATTGTCCAGTCCGACAAATCCTCCATTGCCTCCAAAAACGGACCATTGGTGGAGGCTGATGTATATCCCGTAGAAGAAAGGCACAACCAAAAACAGGATAAAACAAAGAAGAAAAGGCAGATACATGAGTACGGACCAGGTTTTTGATATTCGCATAATGCCTATTCCACCTCTCCTTTAAATAGAACGGCATTTCATCAGAGGTTTCAATGAAATGCCGCCCTATTATTTATTTTTCAAGTTATTGAGGCGCTGTTTCCGCAATCTGTCTGGCTTCTTCTGTCGCTTTTTCCAATTCGCCCATCAGCTGTTCTTTTGTCATTCCTTCTTCTCCCACCACTTGTGGAAACACATTTTCAACCATGTACTTTTTCTGCTCCCGGAATTGATAAACTTTTGGAGCTCCGACAAACGAATCGAACTGCTGGATGTTTTGAGCAGCGAGAGGATATTTTTCCGGATCAGCTTCAACCATCTCCATAGTGGCTAAGTGTGTCGGCGCTTGCCCGCTTTCTGCCCAGTTGATCAGATTTTCCGGCTGATACATATAACTGATGAACTCAGCAATTCCCGCCATTGTTTCTTCATCTTCCACAGATGCCGGCAGTGAAATGGTATGTCCTCCGCCGTAAACACCTGGATTATCCCCCAGTTCGGGGGCGGAAGCGATTCCGAGATCATCTCCATAAGCTTCTTTCACAGCCTGATAATACCAGGGCCCTGTCAAAGCAGTGGCCGTCTGTACAGCACTGTTGCCTTCCTCTACCTGCTTCATGAATGCCTGAAATTCACCGTCCAGTCCAAGTCCCGGAGGAGATATCTTATCCTTGAAAATCATGTCATGATAGACCATCAGAGCATCTGCAAATTCATCCTGGGCAAAATTCAAATGATTGCCTTCAACAAGCTCAATCCCATTTTGCGCCACCAGCGTCATCATGTACCATTCAGGCAATCCGCCGCTTGGGATGCCTGTGGCATAGAGATTCGGATCCTGTTCCTGAAGAGTGTTCGTCAATTCCAGGAGTGCTTCGTAAGTTTCGGGTGCTTCAGGTGACAATTTTTTATTGTAGAACATGGTCATTGGATGAATATCGAGAGGAATCGCGTAGACTCCATCTTCCAGCGTGACCTGTTCTGCAGCAACCGGATGAAAGTCCTCCACGCTGATTCCCGCTTCCTCCATTACTGCGCTCATATCCTGAATCATGCCGTCCTGTTTATAGGTTTCAATGTTATCGGTGTGCATCAGAAGCAAGTCATAATCGCCCGTTTTAAATTTCGTATAATGGTCTTTTTCCTGAGATTCTTCTACAAAGTACTGATCCTGCGATTCATTGAAACCGTTGGTGATTTTCTTCATATACTCTCCGTCTCCGCCAGTGAATCCATTGATAAAGGTTATTATGGTTTTGCCGTCTTCCGTCTGATCAGCTGCCCCTCCGCCGCCACAGCCCGCCAGAATCAATGTTCCAGCCATCCCCAGAAATATGAGCCTCTTATTCATTTGTCTAACCTCCCTGTTATGATTTTTCACCATTTCCAAAGCAATGAAGTTTTCTTTATTATCACAATTTTACAACTTTTCAGATTTCTGCGCAAATTTAAATTATATTTTTTGCCAATACAAACAGATTAGTAAATTTCAGGTTTATACACCCGATTTATCCGAAGAAAAAAAACCGGCCCATGGGCCAGCTTTCAGGATGTACATTTCTTTTCAATTTTCTTCCGCCAGTTCCCCTGTTTTACGTGTCCCTGCAAAAGACAGCCAGGTGACAAAGACAAGCATGATGAATGTGCCGATGATCTGGACCGGAGCCAGAAACTGGCCAAACCAGACAGCTGTTATGACCATAGCCGTGAGGGGTTCGAATGCGGACAGAATACTCGTTTCCACCGGCGAGATGAAACGCATGCTGCTCAGGAACAGGATAAACGCCAGTGTCCCGACAATAATGATCGCGATAATCCCGAATGACACTCCGGGTTCTGCCAGGAGCGGCCAATCGTCCGACAGGAAAACAGGATTGACGACCCCAAGAAAAATTCCGCCGAACAGCATGGACCAGCCGACAATGAGAAGCACACCCCATTCTGCCATGAGCCGGCTGGGATAAAGGGTATAAAAAGCAAATGTAAGACCCACCATGACACCCCAGAAAAGAGCCGTTCCGCTGACAGTAAGTTCATCAAAGCGGCCGTTTGTCAATAACAGGAAGAGCCCTGCCAATGTTCCACCCATTCCAATTATTTGGTAGGCAGGCGGCATTTTTTTATGTTTCGTTGATATAAAAAGAATGATATAGAGCGGGGCCAAAAACTGAAACAATGTGGCGACCACGGCGTTGCTTGATTCAATTGCTGAAACAAAACTGAACTGGACACCGAGCATGCCGAGAACGGAAAAAACCAGCAGCTGGCGCACCCAGATGCCCCCATGGAAAACAGAGAGGATTTTCACATTCCTGAGTTTCAGAAAAATAAGCAGCAAAACACCGGCGATGATAAGCCGCAGCGTCAGCAGAAACGAGACCGAGATCCCGTAAACGTCCATAACCCATTCCATCATCGGTCCCGATGCCCCCCAGAGAGCCGCGCCGGTTATGATCATGGCAATTCCTTTTATGCGATCCATCAGAACCCTCCTTTAGCTGTCTAAAAAAATCCTATAGGATTTTTCCAGAAAATTTTTCGATTGTTTAAAATGAAAAACCCGAATAATAGGGAAATAAATAGGATTGCTAAGATTAAGTCTAACATTTTTAAATGGCAAGTTGGCCACTTCACACATATAAAATGACCCAACCAGAATTACGTTAGCCGGATCATTTGCTTCTATACATTATTTCACTCGTTCAATAACTTTAGCAGCACCCATCAGCGCGAGACCGATTAACACATACACCCACCAATTAAGCCGTATAACCGGACCAAATTCAGGAATCAGCCACGCCAGCAGCATGATGATACCGAAAGCGGTTGCGCCCAATAATCCTGCTTTGACATATTCCATAGTCTGGCTTTTTTTCGGACGGAACAGAGATGAACGCAACATTTTGAAAATCAGCCAGACTGCGAAAAACGCGACAAAGGCACCGGTCGTAAGAAGAATCAGGATGTTGCCAAGCGAGATCGCTGTGTCCACTTCAGTGAAAAATGACAGCAGAATATAGACTGCACCGTATGCGATGCTGAACCAGCCGGCGAGAGACAGGAGCTGTGAAAAGATGAAGACAGCTGCATTACGCTTTTTCTCCCTCGGTAAGGCTTCTATCACCTCGTCCGCATATTCCTGCGGGTTGTCGCCAAACAAATTGCTCCCCGTTCTTCCTTCTTCCTGCGCTTCCAGCAGATGATCCAGTAAATCCATCAATACCTCTTCCCCTGCCTGTTCAGCGACCCGCAGATCCGTCCGGATATAAAGCAGGAACTCTTCATACAATGCCAGATTCTCATTATTCAGCATTTCCCGCTTTTCATTATTTTCTGCGATCAACGATGCTGCTGTCCTCATGCCTCATCACTCCTCTTCAATAATTTGCTTACCGGCATTGCAATTTCTTCCCATTCACCTGCAATTTTCCGCAGCTCGTCCCTGCCGCTGTCCGTTAAGAAATAATACTTTCTGTTTGGCCCGGATGCAGAGGGCCGCATTTCCCCGCGAATAAAACCATTCTTCTGCAACCGCAATAAAACAGGATAAATGGTTCCATCGCTGATGTCCGGCAATCCGATCTTCTGCAGTTTCTGCGAAAGCTCATAGCCGTAAACTGCCTCTTCCTCCACAACCGCCATGACACAGGCATCCAGCACTCCCTTTAATAACTGGCTTCTAAGCGCCATTGCTTTCACCTCTTCCAGTACTTGGTCAAACAAGATAGCGTGTTAAAAAACAACTACCTTGTCTTACCAAGTAGTTGTACACAGTATAAAATTATCTGAATTTATTGTCAAGAGGTAATTCAAACAAAAAAAGCCGACTCATAGGTCAGCTCTTTAATGTTCCTGCCTTTAATCCCTCGTGCCATTCTTTCAGCATCGGCAGGTCTCCCTGCTCAATGGCTCCTGAACTCGCCGCTTCCTCAACTAACGCCGGGAAGTCGGTAAGTGTGTGGAATGTGAAGCCCGCCTCTTCAATCGCTTCGACCGATTGCGGCAAATCGTATGTAAAGATGGCGACGATGCCCAGCACTTCAAATCCGGCCTGCCGCAAACCTTTCGCTGCCTGAATTACAGATCCGCCTTTTGAAATCAGATCTTCCACAACAACAACTTTTTTGCCGGGCTCGACTTTTCCTTCGACCATATTGCCCTGACCATGCTCTTTCGGTTTGGATCTTACATAGACCATCGGCAACTCCAACAGATCACTCACCCATGCAGCGTGCGGAATACCGGCAGTTGCCGTACCTGCCACAACTTCGCAATGCGGGTAAAATTCTTTGATGGTGTCTGCCAGGCCTTTAGCAATTGCCTTTCGCACTGTCGGATAGGACATTGTCAGCCGGTTATCACAATAGATCGGGGATTTTACTCCCGATGCCCAGGTGAATGGATCCTGCGGGCGCAGTTCCACCGCCCCGATATCCAGTAAATGTTTTGCTGTTTCTCTTTTCATCATTGGCCACTCCATTCCGCAGAAATTTGACGATAACTTTCGATTGGATCCTCCGATTTCGTAATGGCGCGTCCCACGACGATATGCGTTGAACCCTGCACACGCGCTTCGGCTGGAGTTGCAATTCTTTTTTGATCATCAGCTGAAACCTGTTCCGGCCGGATGCCGGGTGTTACTTTCAAAAATTCTTCTCCGCACGCGTCACTTATTGCCTCCGCTTCAAGAACGGAACAAACGACACCGTCAAGTCCCGCTTCATCCGCCAATCTTGCATAATGGACAACGGATTCTTCCAGGCTCACCGGGATCAATTGGTCGCTGTGCATCTCTTCTTCACTTGTCGAAGTCAATTGCGTCACCGCAATTAATTGCGTTCGGCTGCCTCCCAGACCGCGTTTGGCAGCCTTCATCATTTTGAGCCCGCCCGCTGCATGGACATTGACCATGGCCACATCCATTTTGGAAATTCCCTGCATGGCGGATTCGACAGTATTCGGGATATCATGGAGCTTCAAATCCAGGAATACGTCATGCCCAAGTTCGCTGACAGCACGCACGAGCTCCGGACCTTCCTGATAAAATAATTCCATTCCTATCTTCACGAATAAATTTTCCTCAAACTTTGAAAGAAAATCCATCGTCTCTTCCTTCGTTGCAAAATCGAGTGCAATAATCGGCCTGACATTTCTCATAGGCGGTGGCTCCTTCCGATAAGTTCCTGTACTGAATCAAATCCAAGTTCATGCAGCCGTTCCGGCAACTTGCCGATGATTTCCGGACACACGAACGGATTGACGAAATTGGCGGTGCCGACTGCTACCGCGCTTGCTCCGGCGGACATAAAATCGATGACGTCATCAACGTCCGTTACGCCTCCCATGCCGATGATAGGCAACCGGGTTTGTTTGCTGACTTCATAGACCATTCGGAGTGCAACCGGCTTGATGGCAGGTCCCGACAAGCCGCCGGTGATATTGGCGATGACCGGCCGTCCCGTTTTCGGGTCAAGGCGCATGCCGAGCAGCGTATTGATCATCGTGATGCCGTCCGCTCCGCCTTCTTCGACCGCTTTTGCAATTGCTGCAATGTCCGTTACATTCGGAGACAATTTGATGTAGACGGGCACGGATGAAACGTCTTTCACCGCCCGCGTCAGTTCTCGCGCTACTGCCGGATCGGTTCCGAACGTGATGCCCCCTTTTTTGACGTTCGGGCAGGAGATATTGATTTCCAGCGCTTGTACATTCGGTGCTTTCGATATTTCCCGCGCCACTTCGACGTAATCTTCCGTTGTCGTGCCGGCGACATTGGCGATGATCGGTACATCAAATTGTTCGAGCCACGGCAGTTCATTTCCGAATACTCCCTGGAGTCCCGGATTTTGAAGGCCAATGGCATTCAGCATGCCTGATGACGTTTCGGCGACACGCGGCGTCGGATTGCCGAGACGAGTTTCAACCGTCGTCGCTTTGATCATGATGGCACCAAGCTGCGAAAGATCATACAGCTGCGCATACTCTTTGCCGAAACCGAAACAGCCGGATGCCGGCATGATTGGATTTTTTAATTCGAGTCCTGGAATATTTACTGTCAAATCGATCATGAAATCACCACTCCCGCTGGAAATACAGGTCCATCAGAACAGACTTTGATGTAATCCGTTTCTGATTTTGTTGTGCGGCAGACGCAGGCAAAGCAGGCACCTATGCCGCAGCCCATCCGCTGTTCATAGGACAGGAAACCCCGTTTTTGCGGATATGCCCATTGCACCGCTTCCAGCATCGCCGTCGGCCCACAGCTGTAGTACGTGTCAAAATCAGAAGGCAATTCGCCTAAAATATGCGTGACAAAACCTTCGGTGCCGTGTGAGCCGTCTACCGTTGCAATATGGGTGTCGCCCAGTGCCTTGAATTCCTCTTCGTAAAAAATCGCTTCCTTGCTTTCAAATCCCAAAATATGCACCGTTTTGATTCCCCGGCTGTTCAATTGCTTTGCCAGTTCATAAAGAGGAGGCACTCCGATTCCGCCGCCGATCAAATAAGCTTTTTTCTCAGCCTCTTCAACTGAAAACCCGTGGCCAAGCGGGCCGAGGACATCAATTTCATCTCCTGCTCTCTTATCAGCCAAAATTTGTGTGCCCCGTCCTTCAGCCCGGTATATCATCGTAAACTGATTTTTTTCTTTATTAATGGAAGCAATTGAAATCGGACGGCGCAGCAACGGCTCAAAACTGTCAGCCACACGGATGTGGACGAATTGGCCGGGCTCCGCCATTTCGCCGGTCAGGCTGCCTTCCGCTGTCAATTCAAAAATATTCTTAGCGATCTGTTGTTGGGCGACCACTGTCATCCGCTCTTGTTTGATCACCTGACTGCCCCCATTTCCTCTGCAGAAAATGTCAGCGATTCGATGACGCGCAGCATCGCTTCAGCCGTATCAAGAGAAGTCAGGCAGGCAATGCCGTTTTCCACCGATTCCCGGCGAATTCTGAAACCGTCGCGCTCAGGCTGTTTGCCTTTCGTCAGGGTATTAATGACGATCTGCGCATCACCGCTTTGAATCACATCAAGCAAGGTTCTGCCTTCTGATCCGATTTTGCCGATTGGCGCTACCGCGATTCCCGCTTCTTCGAATGCAGCGGCTGTTCCGCCTGTCGCCATGATCTGATAACCGATCGACTTGAAGCGTCTCGCCAGTCTGACCGCTTCCGCTTTATCTTTATCCGCTACCGTCAAGAGCACAGTGCCGTGGTCTTTCACTTCCATGCCGGCAGCAGCTAATCCTTTATACAGCGCTTTTTCCAGTGTCGTATCTTTGCCCATCACTTCTCCGGTCGATTTCATTTCAGGTCCGAGCGTAATGTCGACCCGGCGCAGCTTCGCGAATGAAAACACTGGCACTTTCACGTAAACACCGTTAACCAGCGGCGCCAGCCCCGGTGTATAGCCCTGTTCGATGATGCTGTGCCCGAGAATCGCTTTCGTTGCGATATTGGCCATCGGAATTGACATGATCTTGCTCATGAACGGCACCGTCCGGCTGGAACGCGGATTCACTTCGATGACGAACACTTCACCGTTTGAAATGACATACTGGATATTCAATAATCCCACGATATTAAAACCTTTTGCAAGACGCGTCGTATAGTCCACCAGCGTATCGATCAATTCCTGTGAAATATTTTGTGTCGGATAGACCGCAATCGAGTCACCGGAATGTACGCCTGCCCGTTCGATATGTTCCATAATTCCCGGAATCAATACGTTATCGCCGTCGGAAATGGCATCCACTTCCACTTCGATCCCTGTCAGGTAGCGGTCAACCAGCACCGGATGTTCGGGGCTCGCTTCTACTGCGTGTTCCATATAATAGTTCAGGTCTTCTTCGTTGTAGACGATTTCCATCGCCCGTCCGCCGAGCACATAAGATGGCCGCACCAGAACCGGATAACCGATATTATTTGCGATCACCACGGCTTCTTCTTTTGATACCGCCGTTTTGCCGAGCGGCTGCGGGATGTTGATTTCACGGAGTGTCGCTTCGAATTTATTGCGGTTCTCAGCCCGGTCCGTGTCTTCAAGCGTCGTCCCGAGAATTTTCACGCCGTTTTGTTCGAGTTTATCTGCCAGGTTGATGGCCGTCTGCCCGCCGAACTGCACCACGACGCCTTTTGGCTGTTCCAGGTCGACGACATGCATGACATCTTCGATCGTCAGCGGCTCAAAATACAGTTTGTCCGAAATCGAGAAATCGGTGCTTACCGTTTCGGGATTGTTGTTGATGATAATTGCTTCATAACCCGCTTCTTTGATGGCCCAGACCGAATGGACCGTCGCGTAATCGAATTCGACACCCTGTCCGATGCGGATCGGACCGGATCCAAGAACGATGACGCTTTCCTTTTCGGTGCGGATCGATTCATTTTCATCTTCATATGTGCCGTAGAAATACGGTGTTTCCGATTCGAATTCCGCCGCACACGTATCAACCATTTTATAGACCGGCATCAATTTCTGTTCTTTGCGCCAGTTGTATACTTCTTGTTCTGTCGTATTCCACAGTTTGGCGATGGTGCAATCTGCAAAGCCCAGACGCTTTGCCCGTTTCGCCGCATCAAAATCGAATGGGTTTGCTGCAAGCACCGTTTCATAGCCGACGATATTATCAAATTTCTTCAGGAAGAACAAGTCGATCTGACTCCATTCGTGAATCGTTTCGATTGTCACACCGCGGCGCAAGGCTTCGCCAATAAAGAACAGGCGCTCATCACCTGCCCGGCGGATCCGTTTTTCAATCCATTCGTCGCTCATGGCATCCGCATTTTTCAGTTCCAGGTGGAATTGACCGGTTTCGAGTGAACGCACCGCTTTCAGAATAGACTCTTCAAATGTGCGGCCCATCGCCATGACTTCCCCGGTCGCTTTCATTTGCGTTCCGAGATTGCGTTTTGCGGCTTCGAATTTATCGAACGGCCAGCGCGGTATTTTCGTCACGACGTAGTCGAGCGCCGGTTCAAACGCGGCATAAGTGCGGCCCGTCACCGGATTCATCATTTCATCGAGCGTCAGACCGACGGCAATTTTCGCTGCCAGTTTCGCAATCGGGTAACCCGTCGCTTTGGAAGCAAGCGCCGATGAACGGCTGACACGAGGATTCACTTCAATGATGAAGTAATCAAAACTGTCGGGATCGAGCGCCAGCTGCACGTTGCAGCCGCCTTCGATTTTCAGGGCCCGTATGATTTTCAGCGACACGTTGCGCAGCATCTGGTATTCACGGTCAGAAAGCGTCTGGCTCGGAGCCACTACAATCGAATCGCCCGTATGAATACCAACCGGGTCGATGTTTTCCATGTTGCATACGACAATCGCCGTATCATTGGCATCCCGCATCACTTCGTATTCGATTTCCTTGAAGCCGGCAATTGATTTTTCCAATAAACACTGTGTAACCGGGCTGTATTTCAAGCCACTGGATACGATTTCCTGCAATTGCTCGTCGTTATGGCAAATGCCTCCGCCTGTTCCACCGAGTGTAAAAGCCGGCCGCACAATCACTGGATAACCGATGCGGTCAACAAACGCCTTCGCTTCGTCCAGGTTGTGAATGATATCCGAATCAGGAACCGGTTCCCCGAGTTCATTCATGAGCGTCCGGAAAAGATCCCGGTCTTCCGCTTTGTGGATCGCTTCCAGTTTTGTACCGAGGATTTCAATTCCGAGTTCATCGAGGATGCCCGATTCATCGAGTTCAATCGCCATGTTCAATCCCGTTTGGCCGCCGAGCGTCGCGAGAAGTGCATCCGGACGTTCTTTGCGGAGAATTCGGCTGACGAATTCAAGCGTAATCGGTTCGATGTAGACTTTATCTGCAATTTCAGTATCCGTCATAATGGTCGCCGGATTCGAGTTGATCAGGATGACACGGTAGCCTTCCTCTTTTAGCGCCAGGCAGGCCTGTGTGCCGGCATAGTCGAATTCTGCAGCTTGTCCGATGACGATCGGGCCGGACCCGATCACGAGTATACTTTGGATGTCCTGTCTTTTAGGCATATTGCTGCTCCTTTCGATTTGCACTCATCATTTCGATAAAACGGTCAAACAGGTAATTCGAATCTTCCGGTCCCGGTGATGATTCCGGATGATATTGCACGGTGAAAGCGGGATAATCCAAATGTTCGAGCCCTTCATTCGTGCCATCGTTCAATGCCTGGTGCGTCACTTTCAGACGTGTTCCCTGCAATGTTTCTTCATCTACTGCGTAACCGTGGTTTTGCGAAGTGATTTCAATTTTCCCTGTCGCCAGATTTCGGACGGGGTGGTTGCCGCCGCGGTGGCCGAATTTCAGTTTAAATGTATCCGCTCCGCACGCACGCGCAAACAATTGGTGGCCCAGACAGATTCCGAATAGCGGCACCTGGCCGATCAATTCCCCGACCACTTGGACGCATTCTTCGACGTCTTTCGGGTCTCCCGGGCCATTCGACAGCATGACGCCATCCGGTCCCCAGGCTAAAATTTCCTGCGAGCTTGTATTATATGGAACAACGATGACATCACAATCGCGGTTATTGAGTTCGCGCAGGATGCCGTGTTTCATTCCGTAATCGATAAGTACGACGCGTTTGCCGCGGCCAGGACTCGGATAAGGGCGGGCTGTCGACACTTGAGCAACCTGATCCGTCTGGAGTGGCGCCACTTTCAGCTTGCTTACGACTTCATCGACATCCACTTCTTCTCCCGCTGCCGTCAGGATGCCTTTGATGGATCCTTTAGAGCGGATGAGGCGCGTCAGTCTACGTGTATCGATTCCCGAAATTCCTGGGATGCCTTTCATTTTGAACAGCTCACAAAGTGTCGATTTGCTTCTGAAATTCGATGGAAACTCCGCCAGTTCACGCACGACCATTCCTTTCACTGCCGGTTCGATCGATTCGAAGTCGTCGCTGTTGATGCCGTAATTGCCGATCAGCGGATAAGTCATCGTGACAATCTGTCCGCAGTAGGAAGGGTCCGACAAGATTTCCTGATAGCCTGTCATGCTGGTGTTAAAGACGATTTCGCCAATAGATGCATCGTCGCTTCCGAATGCTGTACCTACAAATACTGTGCCATCTTCCAAGATCAAATAACGTTTCATTGATGTGCCTCCTCCTGCCAGACGATTTTACCGCCGAATATGGTCATTGCCGGCCAGGCCTTGCACTGCCAGCCGCCAAATGGTGTATTCTTTCCTTTTGATAAAAATTGCTCCACGTCGATTTCCTTCTCTTTTTCGAGATCGATCAGCACCAGGTCAGCTGCCTGTCCTGTTTCAATCGTACCGTATGGCATTCCGAAAACTTCCGCCGGTTTCCGCGTCATCCAGTCGATCAATTGCTCGAGCGTCCATTTTCCGGTCTCCACAAAATTTGTGTAAAGCAGCGGAAACGCTGTTTCAAATCCGACGATGCCGAACGGCGCCTTATCCATGCCATGCGCTTTTTCGTCTTCTGTGTGAGGTGCATGATCCGTTGCAATAAAATCGAGCGTGCCGTCAAGCAGACCTTCGTGAAGCGCCTCGTAATCTTCTTTCGCCCGAAGCGGCGGATTCATCTTGTAATTGGCGTCGTCTCCCGGAATATCATCTTCTGTCAGGAGCAAATGATGCGGCGTCACTTCCGCTGTCACTTTCACACCCGCGCGTTTCGCGTCTCGTATGACGCGCACCGATTCTTTTGTCGACACGTGGCAGACATGGTAATGTGCACCTGCTGCTTCAGCCAGCAGAATGTCACGCGCGATGTGCACCGATTCCGCGATGGCAGGAATGCCTTTCAAGCCAAGCTCACGGCTGCGTTTGCCGTCATGCATCACGCCGTCGTAAATCAGGCTGTTATCTTCACAATGCGCGACAATAGGCATGTCGATGGCTGCCGCATCTTTCATCGCTTCATACATCATGCCCGCTTCCTGGATACCGACTCCGTCATCAGTGAACGCAAACGCACCGTTCTCTTTTAATTCCTGTAAATTCGTACGTTCTTTTCCCGCTTCCCGGATGGTGATGGAAGCATACGGCAAAACCCGGATGAGCGCATTCTTCTCAATCAATGCATTGACCTTCTGCAGGTTCTCTGTCGTATCCGGCACCGGACGGGTATTCGGCATCGCGCAGATTGTCGTGTAGCCGCCGCGTGCCGCTGATTTCGTCCCGCTTTCAATCGTCTCTTTCTGTTCCCCTCCGGGTTCGCGCAAATGCACGTGGACGTCGACAAATCCTGGTGCGACCATTCGGCCTTTTCCGTCAATTTCCTGTTCTCCCTGTGCTTTAAGTTCTTTTCCGATTTCCTGAATCTTTCCTTCAGCGATGCGTATATTTACCGGAGACAATTCCCCGTCCTGCAGCATATTTACATTTTTAATGAATAAGTTCATTTTTCAATCTCTCCCTTTCATCGCATATTCAAGAACTGCCATCCGGATGTAAACTCCGTTTGCCATTTGTTTAAAAATTCGTGAGCGCTCGCATTCGATAAGGCTGTCGGCAATTTCAACGCCTCTGTTGATTGGTGCCGGATGCATAACGATGGCCGAATCCTTCATCCGCTTTTCGCGTTCGATCGTCAGCCCATACTGCTCGTGGTACTGCTCTTCTGTCAGCAGCACTCCGCTTTCATGGCGTTCGTGCTGGACTCGCAGCAGCATGACCACGTCGGTTTCTGCCAGGGAATCATCGAGCCGGTCAGAGGTTTCAAAGTCGCCGCTCCATTCCGCCGGACACACGAATGTGACATCCGCTCCTAAATTCCGGAGCGCTTTGGCATTCGATTTTGCCACTCTGCTGTGGGCGATGTCTCCGGCAATCGTCACGTGGATGTTGTCAAAGCGGCCGAACTCCTGCCAGATGGTGTAAAGGTCAAGAAGCGATTGCGTCGGATGCTGCCCGGAACCGTCGCCGCCGTTGATGACTGCAAGCTTCACTCCTGCAAGCTGCTCGTAGTATTGCTCTTCGCTGTGGCGGATGACCACTGCATCGACCCCGATCGCTTCCAGTGTTTTCACGGTATCGTAAAGCGTTTCACCTTTCAGCACGCTGGAAAAGCCGGTTTCAAACGGTAATGATGCAATGCCCAATTTATGTTCCGCCATTTCAAAGCTCATCTTGGTGCGTGTGCTCGGTTCAAAAAAAAGATTTGCAACTGTGCCGCTGAGCGTTAACTGCTCTCCTTGTTCAAAAGCAGTGGCACGCTCGATCAAGTGCATGATCGTTGCATTCGGCAATTCGTTCATCGTCAGTATATTCGGCATTCAAAAAGTCCCCTTTCCATAAGAAAACACCTTCCCAGGAGCAGGAAGGTGTGAGGAAACAACAGGATATACGTATCCCTTGTTCTTCATCCCTTTCCATGCCTCTCTGGACATTCATTAAAAGGTGATTATAAAGTTCCGTCGTCAATTTCTTCTTTATTTCTTCCCGGCAGCACCAGGTTAAGAATGACGCCGATGATTGCTGCGAGTGCCATTCCTTCAATGACGAAGGTAGGCGTAAACTCGATTCGCGCCCCCCCAATGCCGATCACCAGGATGACTGATGAAATGACGAGGTTCCGCTTATCGCCGAAGTCGATGTTGTTGTCGACCAGCATGCGCAGGCCGGATGATGCGATGATGCCGAACAGCAGGATTGAAATTCCGCCAAGCACTGCGGTCGGAATCGTGTCGATCGCCGCCATCAATTTGCCTGCGAAAGAGAAGAAGATGGCGAATACTGCAGCACCCACGATGACGTATACGCTGTATACGCGTGTAATGGCAAGTACGCCGATGTTTTCACCGTATGTCGTTTTCGGGGGACCCCCGATAAGTGAAGAAATGAAAGTTCCAAGGCCATCGCCGAGAATCGAGCGGTGAAGCCCGGGATCTTTTATGTAATTACGGTCAACTATTTTGCCGAGCACAAGCTGATGACCGATATGTTCAGAAATTGTTACGATTGCTATCGGCACCATGGCCATTAGCAGCGTTCCGGTTACCGTGAAAGTGTAATCCACTCCCGGAATAAGAAAATCCGGTACTGCGAACCATTTTGCTTCGCCGATTGCCGTAAAATCGATGATTCCGATTGCCGCTGAATAGGCATAACCGACAATCAGGCCGATCAGGATCGGCATCAGCGAAATGATGTTTTTAAAGTAAATCGTACAGACGATTGCCGTCAGTAAGGTAACGAGCGCTGCAGAGAAATGAAGCAGGCTGTATTCCGAACCGCCATCAGCAGTTGGTATTGTCATGGCATTACTGACTGCTATCCCCGACAGGGCCAGGCCGATGACGATGATGACTGGGCCAACCACGATCGGCGGCAAAATTTTCATAAGCCAGATATAGCCGGTTTTCCAGATGATCAGTGAAACGATGGCATAAACGGCGGAGACGAACATGGCGCCGATCATGGCTGAGCCAATGCCGCCTGATTCTGTGGCGATTATGATGGGTGTGATAAATGCGAACGACGAGCCCAGATAAGCAGGCACTTTAAATTGTGTGATCAGAACAAAAATGATTGTAGCAATTCCGCTTGTCAATAATGCGATGGCCGGACTTAAGCCCACCAGCTGCGGAACAAGAATTGTTGCGCCGAACATGGCGAACATGTGCTGCAGGCTCAGTGAAATCCACTGGCCGGTTTTCGGTTTATCCTGTACATCCAATATTGCGTCACTCAAAACTTTCTCCCCCATATCTCTCTGTGTTATTCGTGTATGGCGACGCGGTCTTTGCCGTCACTTTCTTTCATCTGTACGACGATGCGTTCATTGCTTGATGTCGGTATGTTCTTTCCAACATAATCCGAGCGGATCGGCAGTTCGCGGTGCCCGCGGTCGATCAGCACTGCAAGCTGAATCTGCGCCGGGCGGCCGAGATCCATTACCGCATCCATCGCGGCTCTCACCGTGCGTCCCGTATAAAGCACATCATCAACCAGCACCACTTTATGACCTTCGATTGAATGTTCAATGTCCACTAGCTGCACCAGCGGCTCATTGTTTTTGTGTTTGGTGCTGAGGTCATCGCGGTAAAGCGTGATGTCCAGCTCTCCGGTTTTGACCGCCTTGCCTTCGATTTTCCCGATTTTTTCAGCCATACGCTTCGCGATGAATGCCCCTCTCGTCTTGATGCCGACAAGTATGATATCATCAATGCCTTTATTTCGTTCGATAATTTCATGGGCGATCCGTGTAATGGCCCTGGCCATTGCCTGCTCGTCCAAAATATCCGCTTTTTCCACCATTTTTTTCACTCCTTCAGACAAATAAAAAACCTCCTGCCGGAGGGCAGGAGGATAGATGCGCAGAAAAATCCAGCACGGAAGTGGGGCTTCCGGCTTGCGTAAATACCTTCTCAGCCTCTCTGGACTGTTTTTAAAGGTGTTGTTATTCGATTGGTTTTTTCAAGTATAAAGAACATCCTGCGGTTTTGTCAATCCTTCTTGCGAAGAGATTCCAGTAGTTCCGCAAAATACTCGGGCATTTCAGCTGAAAACTCCATATATTCCCCGGTTTTCGGATGGTCGAAACCGATCACTTCCGCGTGCAGCGCCTGGCCGCCGATATCCATTGTTTTTCTCGGTCCGTATTTCGGATCGCCTACCAGCGGAAAGCCGATATATTTCATATGGACACGGATCTGGTGTGTACGGCCCGTTTCAAGACGGCATTCCACTAATGTAAAATCGCCGAAACGCTCAAGCACTCGGAAATGGGTCACGGCATGCTTGCCTTTATCGACAACTGCCATATTTTGCCTTTCCCGTGGATCGCGTGCAATGGGCGCTTCAATTGTTCCTTTATCATGCGGGATGTGGCCGTGCACCAAAGCAATATATTTACGGGTCACGCTTTTTCTGACCAATTGGTTGACGAGAGATGTGTGTGCCGCATCGTTTTTGGCGACCATCAAAAGACCTGATGTGTCTTTATCGATGCGGTGAACAATTCCGGGACGAACGACACCGTTTATGCCCGATAAATCCGTGCAGTGATGCATCAATCCGTTGACCAGTGTACCGTATGCATGGCCCGGAGCCGGATGCACAACCATGCCTTTGGGTTTATTGACGACCAGAACATCGGCGTCTTCGTAGACGATTTCCAGATCAAGATCTTCCGGAACAACGTCCAGCTCTTCAAGCACAGGCGGCGTAACGATGATCACGTCATCGAGACGAACTTTATAGTTCGGCTTGACGATTTCGCCGTTGACACGGACCGCCCCTTCTTTGACCCAATTGGCAATCTGCGAACGAGACCAGTCTTCATCGATTGAAGAAACCGCCTTATCGATTCGCTCCCCGGCCATTTCATCTGTAACTTCAATTGTTAAATCTTCAATTTGTATTGTAAGTTCTTCCATTAAGACACCTTTTTCTTTTGTTGTTTTTCGTCATAGATCACGAATATGATCATCAGGATGACCCCGATTGTCAGAGCGGCATCGGCGATATTGAATATCGGAAAGTGGTAATTGACGACAGGAATCAGCACATCGACAAAATCGACGACTTCCCCCCGCAGCATGCGGTCAATGAAGTTCCCGATCGCTCCGCCGAGAATCACCATCAGGCTGAGCTGCAGCAGCTGCTGCCCTTTGGCGTATTTATGGAAATAATACAGGATGCCGATAATGACAGCAACCGTGATGATGCCGAACAGCCACATCTGCCCTTCCAGCATGCCCCACGCCGCCCCTCTGTTGCGGTGCGACAGCCAGGCAAGATACGGTTCAAACACAGGAATCCGTTCCCCGAGCTCCATATTTTCAAGGACAAGCCATTTTGTAAATTGATCTGCAGCAACAATCACTGCTGCAATTGCATAATAAATTAACATACGTTTCCCCCGTCAAATCATCTGTCTTTCCATTTTACCACAATCCGCGGCAAAAAAGGGAAGGCCCGGAGAACCGGCTTTCCAGTTCTCCAGACCTTCTGAATCAAAATGCTTTTGCGCTTTTCTTATGCGTAATGATTCTCCACAACGTCTGCACATCTCGGGCAAAGTGTCGGGTGAGTTTCGCTTTCCCCGATTTTGTCAGAAATCGTCCAGCAGCGCTCACATTTTTCGCCTTCATTTTTTTGGACTGCAACAGTTACATGATTTAATACCAGTGCTTCAGCAAGCGCATTTTCAGGCGAACCGCCGAATTCGTAATTCGATACGATCAGCATCTGTGCAACATTATCATCTACAGATGCCAGCAGGTTTTTAATTTCTTCTGAGCCGTAAAGGGTGACTTTCGCTTCAAGGGATTTTCCGATCGTCTTCGCTGCACGTGCTTCTTCCAGCGCTTTCAGGACGTCATCGCGAACCGCCATAAATTGTGTCCATTTTTCTTCAAGATCCTTGAAGCTGCTGAGTTCTTCAACTTCGGGGAAATCAGTCAGCTGGACGCTGTCTTCTTCGACAAATCCAAGATAAGACCACATTTCATCAGCCGTATGCGGAATGATCGGTGCAGCCAATTTCAAAATGGCCATCAATGAATCGAACATGACCGTCTGCATGGCGCGGCGGTGCGGATGGTCGGCCGCTTCAATATAGACAACGTCTTTTGCCACATCCAGATAGAATGAGCTTAAATCGTTCGCGCAATAATTATTCAACGCGTTGTAAATCGTCGCGAATTCATAAGTTTCGTAGCCTTTGCGGGCTGTGTCGATCATTTTCTGCAGCTTCATCGCCATATACTGATCCATTTCACGCATATCTTCAAAAGCAACTCGGTTTTCTTTTTCATTGAAGTCGGCCAGGTTTCCGTGAAGGTATTTCAGCGTGTTGCGGATTTTGCGGTAAACTTCAGAAACTTGTTTAAAGTTTTCATCCGACACTCGGACATCTGCCGTGTAGTCGACTGAAGCAACCCACATGCGCAGAATATCAGCGCCCATCTGATTCATCACTTTCGCCGGCACGATTACGTTGCCGAGTGATTTGCTCATTTTGCGGCCATTGCCGTCAAGCGTAAAGCCATGGCTCAGAATGCCTTTATAAGGAGCGATTCCGTTAATGGCAACACTTGTAGTAAGCGATGAGTTGAACCAGCCGCGGTATTGGTCAGAACCTTCCAGATACAGGTCAGCCGGATACTGAAGATCTTCGCGCTCATCGAGCACTGCCTGATGTGACGATCCTGAATCGAACCAGACATCCATAATATCAAGCTCTTTTGTAAAAATGCCGTTCGGGCTGCTCGGATGTACAAATCCAGGCGGCAATAGTTCTGCAGCCGGACGTTCGAACCAAACGTTTGAGCCGTGTTTGCGGAACAGGTCGGCAATGTGGGCAATCGTTTCTTCAGTGATGATCGGGTCCCCGTTTTCAGCATAAAATACCGGAATCGGCACGCCCCAGACACGCTGACGGGAAATATTCCAGTCGCCGCGGTCGCGCAGCATATTGAACAGGCGGGTTTCGCCCCATGCCGGTGTAAATGTTGTTTCATTGATTGCCTTCAAAATATTGTCGCGGAAAGCTTCGATGGATACGAACCATTGTGCAGTCGCCCGGTAGATAACCGGCTTTTTCGTGCGCCAGTCATGCGGATAGGAGTGGGTGATGAACGTCAGGGCTTCCAAAGCGCCCACAGCGTCCAATGCTTCCGTTATCGATTTATTGGCTTTATCGTAGAACTGGCCTTCGAATCCTGGAGCTTCTTCTGTAAAGACACCCTTTTCATCGACCGGGCAAAGAACGTCAAGGCCATATTTTTTACTGACCAAAAAGTCATCTTCCCCGTGGCCAGGTGCTGTATGAACGCAGCCTGTTCCTGAATCGACTGTAACATGGTCTCCGAGCATAACAAGAGATGTCCGGTCATATAAAGGATGCTTCGTCAGAATATTTTCCAGTTCTGCACCTTTCATTTCCCGTACGACTCTAGGATCTTCCCATTTCAGTTCAGAAGTGACATCATCCAGCAATTCGCGGGCGATGATGTAAAGAGACCCATTCACTTCAACTTCGATATAGTCAAGTTTTTCATGAACGGTAATTCCAAGGTTTGCCGGAATCGTCCATGGCGTCGTCGTCCAGATGATGAATTTTGTTCCTTCTGCCAGAACGCCTCTGCCATCCGTTACCGGGAATGAAACATAGATGGACGGTGATTTCTTGTCGTGGTATTCGATTTCTGCTTCAGCAAGCGAAGATTCACTTGAAGGAGACCAGTAAACCGGCTTCAGACCTTTATAGATATAGCCTTTACTCGCCATCGCACCAAATACTTCGATTTGGCGGGCTTCATAGGAAGGTTTTAATGTAACATACGGATTTTCCCAGTCGCCGCGGACACCGATGCGTTTAAACTGAGTGCGCTGGCTGTCGATCTGCTCATAGGCATACTCTTCACAGAGTTTGCGGAATTCAGCCAGTGTCATTTCTTTGCGGTTGACGCCTTTATTAGTCAAAGCCTGTTCGATCGGCAGACCGTGCGTGTCCCAGCCCGGAACATACGGCGCATGGAATCCCATCATCGAACGTGAACGAACGATCATGTCCTTCAATACTTTGTTCAGTGCATGGCCCATATGCAAATCGCCGTTTGCGTATGGCGGTCCGTCATGAAGCACGAAAAACGGAAGCCCTTTAGTGCGTTCCTGAACCTTTTTATAAATATCCATTTCTTCCCATTTCGTTTGCATTTCCGGTTCCCGGTTCGGCAAATTGCCGCGCATCGGAAAATCCGTTTTTGGCATCAATAATGTGTCTTTGTAATCCATCAATATTCCTCCTGTAAACATAATAAAAAGCCCCTCATCCCTGGAAAGGGACGAGAAGCCTGCTCGCGGTACCACCCTTGTTGCAGCTGTACGCTGCCACTCGAACGCCGTATCGTGGCGGGACGGAGCCGGTTACTCGATTTCACCGGTTCTGCTCAGGAGTGATTTTCCTCAAAGCTGTCAGCACCGGGCTTCCACTGTCCCCGGTTCGCTTTCCTGCCTGGCTGTGAGTACTGTCTCCATCAACGCATTCTATATGATAATTGCTAATTCCAGTATGCCGTAATTATAAAGAGTGTTTCTTTTATAGTCAAGGGCGGTAGTCTTCGTTGGAGTCTTCCAGTTTATCAAGTGTAGTCGTATCGACATCATATTCCATCAAAGCTTCCCAGTCATCTGTATCGATCAGGTCAAGCTGCGCTTCAACAATCATTTTGAAGCGGTTGCGGAATACTTTTGACTGCTTTTTCAATTCTTCGATTTCCATTGCAATGCGGCGAGCCTTTGTCAGTGATTCATTGACGATGCGGTCACCGTTTTTCTCTGCTTCACGGACTATGAGCTTCGCTTCTTTCTGTGCGTTGCGGCGGACTTCTTCAGCGGCTTCCTGGGCGACGACAATCGACTTTTGCAATGTCCCTTCAATCGTCGTGAAATGGCCGATGCGCTCGTCCGTCTGCTTCAGGCGCTCTTCCAGCTCTTTCTTTTCTTTCAGCAGAATTTCGTAATCTTTGATGATCTGATCCAGGAATTCGTTCACTTCATCTTCCTGGTATCCGCGAAACGCTTTGCTGAATTCTTTATTATGTATATCCAACGGGGACAATGGCATTCAGTGCACTCTCCTTATATTAAGTTTCTTAGTAACAGTATAACGCCCATTGCATGAAATATCAGTATAATTTTTCACATTCCATGCAAGGGCTATTTCCGCTGTTCCAGACGGCCGATCTGCAGACGTATTTTATCTTTTTTCGTTCTTCCTTCAACCATCAGTACTTTGACGCGTCCGAAGCCTCTCGAAGAAATCATATCCGATTCATGCAATTCGAACGACGGCTGTTCCTGCACCGTCCAGTTCACTTTAACCTTGCTTCCGTGAATCAGAGCCGCTGCTTTCTGGCGAGAGATATTGTAGATGGAACTGATCACGGTATCCAGGCGCATTGAGCTGACTGTATGGGATTCCTCGTGCCATTCTTCCGTCGCCACGATCATCTCGGCCATATCTTCAACTTCCAGCAGCTGCACTTTCACTTTAGCCGCAGAGACGAAATTGGTTTTCAGATACAAACTCACTTCATCCGCCACGGCAAATTGGATCCGTTCCCCTTCGATCCGGATATCACCGAATTTGCTGCGGTCCAGACCGACGCTCATCAGCGAGCCCAAAATATCAGGATGCCGCAGCGTGACGAATTTCACTGGGTATTTCAATTCATAGACGGTAATATTGAAATCATCCGCTTCAGGTTCATAATAGGAAGGATACAATAAAACCCGCTGCCGTTCAGCATCCGGAAAGACCCCCATCGACTGCATCAGGATGTCATTGGAGCCGAGCACCGACTGCACAATAAACCGTTCACGCGGATCCAGAAAATCTGTGAGCTTTGGCGTATACCGGTTTTCGACTTCATTCATCCAGCCTGAAACCTGTTCTATGAATTGCTGTTCTTCTTTACGAAAATGCTGAAAAATGGAATCCACAGTATCAGTTCCTTTCTGGAGTAGTCTCATTTCAAATAAAAAACCCCACTTGGAGTGAGGTTATTAATAAAGCATGTTGAAAAGTACAATGATGCCATTGGAAGCAAGACTCAGTGTAATGATCGCTACAATCGGTGAAATATCGATCATGCCGATTGGCGGAATAAATCTGCGGAACAAATCAAGGTAAGGATCTGTCACTCTTGAAATCATCTGTCCAATGCTGGATTCCTTAATGCTTGGTATCCAGCTCATCAGGACGCTGGCAATCAGTACGTAGGTATATATTTGAATGGCATTTAAAATTAAACTCAATAAAAAGATCATCAGTTAATTATGCACCTCTTTTATTAGTCTTCATCGTAATAGAAATCAGAAATTGCGCCATCCACTTCAACAGTGTCAGGTACGCACAGGAAAATATCCGTGCCGATGCGCTGAATATCTCCGCCGAGTGCATAAACAGTACCGCTCAGAAAATCGATGATTCGAAGTCCCTGGCTCTTTTCAATGCGCTGGAGGTTCACAACCACTGCGCGTTTGTTTTTTAGCTGTTCAGCTATATCCTGTGCTTCCGCATATACACGCGGCTCCGCCAAATGCACTTTGGAAGATTTGGAAGCGGCAGTCTGAATGCTTACAAGATTTGGCACAGTTGTTGTTTCAGCGGCTTTCTGCCGGCGTTCTTTCGGTGATTTCCGGATATCCTGGCTGACAGGCTGCTTTTCGTAGCGGGGGGCCTGCTGGTTTTGCTGCTGTGGCTGATCTTCTTCGTATTCCTCTAAATAAAAGAAATTCTTGAATGAATTTTTAATGCTCATCCCTCTGCCTCACTTTCTGAACCTATTAATGCAGTCCCGATGCGAACAAAAGTCGCCCCTTCCTGCGCTGCTATCAAATAATCGTTTGACATGCCCATGGAACATTCCGTGCAGGGGGCATGCGGCCACTCTTGTTCAGCCACTTCCAGCTGGAGAGCCTTGAGTCCACGGAAAACACTACGCAACAAGTCTTTATCTTCAGTATTCGGGGCCATGGTCATTAAACCGATAATATTGATTTTATCATATTTTTCAAGCGTCTTGATGAAATCCAGTGTTTCTTCCGGAAGAATGCCGCTCTTGCTGTCTTCTTTCGAAACATTGACCTGCACAAAACAATTAACGGGATGTTCTGCCCGCTTCTGAATTTCCTTTGCAAGGCTTAGACGGTCCAAAGAATGCAGATAATCGATCTGGTTGATGATGTCCTTCACTTTTCGGCTCTGCAGATTTCCGATGTAATGCCAGATGGCGCCGTCTTTGATGGCATCATACTTTTCGAGGAAGCCTTCCGGCCGGTTTTCTCCCAGATGGCTGATGCCGGCATCAATCGCTTCTTTCGTCCGCGGAACCCCGACTTGTTTAGTAACAGCGATAATCTCGATGCCTTCCCGTATTTCGTCCAGTTCATTTCTCATCTTTTTATATACTGGTGCAATGGATTTCATAAATTCACAACTTTTCCTCAGATGTTCAGTTTATTGTACCAAGTTTAGTGCTATTTATCAATTACGTCATATTAATAAGAAAAGCGCTGGAGTCTGGACATCGAAAAAACAGCTGCCATCGCGGCAGCTGTTTGGCTTAACGTCTTTTTTGTCTGTTGCGCAGGAAGGTCGGAATATCCAGCGCGTCATCCTGCGGTTTTTCCTGGCGGACAGGCTCCTGCTGATAAACCGGAACCTGTTCTTCCCGCCGCTGTTCTTCACGGCGTGCTTCGCGGAGTGTCGGCTGAGGAACCGGCTGCTGCTGAATTGACTGCACGCGGCTGGAGTTCAGGCCAGATCCTCTTGGCGTTCTCGGCTGAAGCTGTTCTTCGTTGAAACCAGTCGCAATAACTGTAACAATGATTTCGTCTTTCAAATTATCATTGATAACCGAGCCGAAAATCATGTTTACGTCTTCATCAGAAGCGGATGCAACAATATCTGCGGCTTCCTGAACTTCATAAAGGCTTAGATTGGATCCGCCGGTGATGTTCATGAGAACACCTTTCGCTCCGTCAACTGAAACTTCCAGCAATGGACTTGAAACCGCTTTTTTGGCGGCTTCGGAAGCACGGTTTTCACCAGAAGAGACACCGATCCCCATCAAAGCTGATCCTTTATTGGACATGATCGTTTTTACGTCCGCGAAGTCAAGGTTTATAAGACCAGGTACCGCAATCAGATCGGAAATACCCTGCACACCCTGACGCAGAACGTTATCCGCTTCGCGGAACGCTTCAAGCATCGGAGTATTCTTGTCTACGATTTCAAGCAAACGGTCATTAGGGATGACAATCAGCGTATCCACTGATTCTTTCATCTGGCCGATTCCTCCGATTGCCTGCGTTGAACGCTTGCGGCCTTCGAATGTGAATGGACGCGTCACGACGCCTACCGTCAATGCACCAAGCTCTTTGGCAATTCCTGCGATGACTGGCGCAGCACCGGTTCCGGTACCGCCGCCCATACCCGCTGTTACGAATACCATATCAGCTCCACGCAATGCTTCTTCAATTTGTTCCTTGCTTTCTTCCGCGGCTTTTTTGCCGACTTCCGGATTGGCGCCAGCGCCCAGTCCGCGTGTCAGCTTGCTTCCGATTTGAAGGCGGATTTCAGCTTTTGAAAGGTTCAATGCCTGTGCATCCGTGTTTACCGCGATAAACTCGACGCCCTGCACCCCATGTTCGATCATACGGTTTACAGCGTTGTTTCCGCCGCCGCCGACACCGATAACTTTTATAACTGCCATAGCATCAACTGTTGTATCAAATTCCAACATTCTTTTTCCTCCTAAAATTGCCCTGCTTTGTGATGAAGCATGATGCAATGATTTTTTGATGTTAATAGAAGCATAACTTTTCCAGTATAATAGGACTTTAAAAAGAGTGTTTCATTGTCCAGACTCCGGCGGCCCAGCTCTTC
>NZ_JRGN01000211.1 GCF_000775575.1 Planococcus sp. CAU13 | reverse complement strand
CCTTTGCCTATGAAATGGTAAAAAGCTATGCTGAAAAATATCCATTAAGTAATTTTGAAGAGCTGTATTCATTGAAACACCAGGATTTGATTGAAGCCTACGAGGAAATTACTTCCTGATAAAATTTATAAGGAGACATAACCAATGGGGATAAGAAACTTGAAATCAGAAGGCTCTTATTAGGAATAAACTAACCTGAAGGAGTTGTTCTACATGGAATGGGTCGAAAAATTTTACGATCAGCAATATAAATGGATGGACTTGAATGATGAAGAGATGCTGAATATGCAGCAGGAGCTGCTGCAAAAGCTTGAGCGTCTGGCCGATCAGCCCGGCAAGAAAATACTTGAACTCGGCGGAGGAAAAGGCTATTTTGCAGTCGCCGCTGCTAAACAAGGCTACAAGGTTACAGTAATCGAACTGGTGGACGAGGCCGCGCGCTACATCCGACAGCTGGCTGAAGAGCAAAATGTCAGTGAACGATTAACCGTCATAAGCGGCGATTTCTATACTGCAGAAATACCGGATGTGTTTGATATCGTCTGCTACTGGGACGGGTTTGGCATCGGTTCGGATGCCGACCAGCAGAAATTACTGAACCGGATACAAGACTGGCTGAAGCCAGGCGGCATTGCGCTGATCGATGTGTATACGCCCTGGTTTTGGGCGAAGGCTGCAGGACGGGAAATGCGTATAGCGGAGAATGTCGTGAGAAAATACGGTTTTGACGCAATGGGGTGCCGTATGCTTGATACGTGGCGGAACGAGGAAGATGCAGCAGAGCAGGCTACACAATCCTTGAGGTGTTATTCACCGGCTGATTTCTCCCTGCTGATCCGCAATCTCGATTTGACTATTGTCCACTGTGAGCCTGGAGGGGCGATGGACTACGAAAGCGGCGTCTATACGGAGGAGGCTCCGTTGCACGAAGCTTTGTCCTACCTGGTAAAGTTGAAAGTGAATGGATGATGGAATAAAAGATCTTTATATAGTAGAAACCCGAAGACCGGCTCTATTGAACAGCAGCCGGTCTTCGGATTTTTGGTTTTATCATAGAAAAAATTTTATCAGCAGATCGTAGCCTCAATCATTTCGACTTCCCCATTTTCTCCGTCAACAGAATCCGTTCCCTGCTCACAATTTCCTTCATTTTCCCACTCGATTATATAGTCATTCTTTTCTAATTCGATTGAGAGTATTTCGACCTTGCCGATGTTTCCAGCATGATGTTCAATTACAATGGACTTTGCCTGTTCTTCTGACACTTTTAAATCGTCATTGCTGCATCCACTAACAACAAAAGCCAGTAAAACGAATATAGTCAAAGCCATTTTCTTCATGTCCTCGGCCCCCGATTACTGATGACCACGATTGATCTTTGAGAAATAAAGTAAGCCAGTGTCGCGACCAACACAACACCCAGCAACTGAATCGTCGGGGATAGTTCAAATACGGATTCCTCGCCTGAACGAGTATTTACTGCAGATATATCGGGAGCATAAAGAGTTGTCAGCACCCAGCCCGATAAAAGTTGAACTCCTGTGTACAGCAATATTAAGCTTAAAATAAAGACAATATATTTTTTCAAAAATTTTCACCCCTTTTCCTTTCATACGAAACCCTTTAAAGAAAGTTTCATCTTAATTTGTCGAACAATCCCATCTCCCCTATTTTTAAGCGGCCAGTTCTCACTTCGAATTATTCAGATTCACTGATCAACTTCTCAAGCTCTTCCTCAATCCGTTTCACATCATACCGTTCAAACAGCGGCTTGATGTCCGCTATCTTTTCAGTTTCACAAGTCACATAATGCCATTCCAATTTCTCCATCTCTAAAATCCCTTTTACTTTCTCCGTTGAAAACGGCAGGAACGGATTCAATAACTGGATGACATTGGTGATGATCACCATGCAATTGGCGATGGTCTGATCACATGAAGCCCGATTTTCTTTTAATTCCTTCCATGGTTCTTTTTCATCAAAATATTTATTGGCATAGCGAATGAAAGCGAAAATCTCTTCGATCGCCAGTTTCAGATGGCCTTCTTCTATCTTCTGGCCAACGTCCGCATAAAGGGCTTCGATCCTGCTTTTAATTTCCGAATCAATTTCCGCCTTCGGAATGATTCCTGCATAGCTTTTCTCAATAAACTTGAGCGTCCGGTTAATGAAGTTGCCGTATGCACCCAACAGTTCACCGTTGTGGCTGTAGATGAATTCTCTCCACGAAAAATCCGTATCACGATTTTCCGGCGCATTGATGGACAGGAAATAACGGATCGAATCCGGGTCGTACCGCTCCAGAATATCCGGCAACCACACCGCCCAGTTTTTGCTCGTCGATATCTTCCGCTTTTCGAGCGTCAAGTATTCATTGGAAACGATGTGAGTCGGCAAGCCTGCAACTCCGATTCCTTTTAAAATCGCCGGCCAGATGATGGTGTGAAACGGAATATTGTCTTTGCCGTGCACATAATAGGCGGTCGTATCTTCCTGCCAGAACGCACGGTCATCCTGCTGATTTTCTTCTGCCCACTCACGGCTCGCCGAATAATAGCCCGAAACCGCTTCAATCCACACGTACACTTTCTTATCTTCGTATCCTTTCACCGGCAATGGGACTCCATTCGGCAAATCCCGTGACACCGCCCGGTCCAGCAGTCCTTCTTTCAGATACCGTTCAGATAAATGGATGGCATTTTCACGCCAGGCATCCTTTTGTTTTGCTTTATTGACATAGGCCTGCAGCGCTTCCTGGAAAGCACTCAGCTCGAAATAGAAATGCTCCGTTTTCTTGACGGCCGGACGGTTCCCGCAGATCTTGCATGTCGGTTCCAATAAATCCAGCGGGTCCAGAATGGTGGAACAATTATCGCACTGGTCTCCGCGGGAAGGGTGGGAACAGACGGGACAGATCCCTTCCACATACCGGTCCGGAAGAAACTGCCGGTCATGTTCACAATACATCTGATCGATCTCTTTCTTATAGATATGGCCATTCTCCATTAAAGTTAAAAATATGCGCTGGACCGTTTCATGGTGAAAAGCGCCGTCCGTCCTCGTGTAAAGGTCGTACGTGAAGCCCATACGCGAAAAGTTATTCACGAACTCCTGATGGTAAAGATCCGCAATTTCCTTGATGGTCTTGCCTTCCTGATTCGCCCGGATGGAAATCGGCGTCCCGTTGCAGTCGCTGCCGGACACATACAGCACCTTCTCCCCTTTCAGCCGGTAATACCTGGCCAGTATATCCCCTGGCAATAATGCCGCAATATGCCCCAAATGCAAAGAGCCATTCGCATAGGGCCATGCCCCTCCAATAAATACACTCATCTTTTCCATTCCTCCTTAAAATATAAAAAACCCCGCCTTTATCCGAAATCGATAAAGACGAGGTTTCACCCGTGGTTCCACTTTAATTCGCTGCCAATTCACATTGACAGCCTCAACAAGTACAAAGCCGCTGCTTTTATACTGTGGTTTTGATAACAAGTACCAACACTTGTCGCATTCTACTGATTCCAAAAGGAACGTTCAAACCGAAGCTCCGAGACCATTTTTCAATTGCGCATTTTTGCTTCTTTTCAGCTGCCGAAGCTCTCTTGGAAAAATGCAGTCAATCTACTTTTCTCATCAACGCTTAACTATTTGTTTTGATTAGTATAGCTCTTGCCCTAAATTTTCACAATATCAGAAGTGAAATTTTGATGGTGTTTCGGGAATTATTCAGTGAATCTCTTTTCCTGGAGAGTGCTTAATAAAATCTAGCCCCACCACATAGCCGTCACGATAAGTGACCAAACAGAAGCACAGAATGCTGTGATGAACAGCAGCACGCCGATGGGCTCCAAGTATTTATATGCCGAGTCCTGTTTCCTGTGCGAACGGAAGATCAAAACAGCGGTCAGTAAATAGAGCAGGAATCCCATAGTGGTTAATCCCGTCAGGTAATAAACCGGCGAAATCGGTATAAAGTGTTCGTTTAGAAAATAGGCAATCCCCTGTCCAAACACAGAGAAAATGGTTGCCAGCAAAAAGCTGCCGATTAGAACTCCGTAAAACTTTTTCATCCACTCACCTCTTTTATTCGTTGGATAAAGACAAACCAAAACAGTATCGCATCATTTCTGCACTTTCTTTTCCAGATACTTCAGATGCAGCATTGCCTCTTCCTGCTCAAAGGAACTGAACCAGCGATAATTCGACTCGTCAATGATTCGAAAATGCTGACTGACGACATTCTGCTGAAGTTTAAACTCTCCTCGCTTTTCAACCTCTTTCCACCAGATCTTCCCGCCCATCGTTTTCATCACAGGCTGCTCGATATTATTGAAAGTAACCAATCTCACGACTTCGAGGCCATCATCTCCCAGTCCGTTGCGCAGGATTTCACTCTGCTCAAATAACGCAACACACGTAACCACCACGTTCCAACTTGCCGCCACTCTCCCTTTTTCAATTTGAATCAATGTTTTTTTGGAGATGCCCAGAATCTTCGACATTTCTTCCTGCGATAATTCTTTCTCCAAACGGATTAATCTTATTTTTTGCGACACAATGTCGATCAGTTCTTCCTGGTTCATTTCAACGCCTCAGTTCTTTTTTTGTAAGTGGTTGATTCAATAAAAATTCTGGAATAACGCATTTATATACTTCGGGCTTTCCTAAGGGACAATAAAGAAGCAAAAAGGAACAGTAACGATATTGATGAAATGATAATAGCCGTGATTAGAAAATCGTTCACAAATAATTCGATGCCATACCATTGTGTTATTAGCAATGCTACAAATAGTGTTGCCCAGATGGCATTAAAGATTTCTAGATTGACCAAAACGGTTAAAACAGCAAAAAAGAGAGTCATCAGCCAAAACACTGAATAATATTTCAGCAGTAATCGACTTCTATACCGTGAAGCCAATGACAGGACGAAAATCCAAATTGCAATATACAAAATGGTAACAACTGCATTTTTAAATGTTGCCGGATTTCCCATTAATGAGTCTGGGAAGTTCAGGACGAGACAGACAACAAATGTAATGCTGATTAAGAAAAATGATAAACCAACTTTTCTCTCCATTTCAGCCCCTCTTTTCTGAATTAATGATGGTCTCTTGTTTAGTGTAGATGCTTATTCCTTTGTACACTCAGTCAGTTTCATATTACGTATTAAGTGTAATTTTACACTTAATACGTAATTATGCAACTATTAAAATTTCATCTCATACTTATAGCTTTCGTAAAATATAATTTCACTCACAAAAAAGAAGGAAGCTCTGACTTTCGCTTCCTTCCTTTCTATAGAATTCAATATGCAAATACGCATCTGTTCAATCGTTGAAGTAAGATTCTAAAAGCAACTCACACTTCCTGACAAGTGAGCTTTCAGATTCATATAAATTATTCCACGAAGCCCATATCACTCAATGGCCAAAAGACATACTTGGTGTTACCGACTATATCTTGTATCGGTACAAGACCAATAATCCGGCTATCTGTGCTTTTTTTACGGTTGTCTCCCAAAACAAAGACGTAACCATCTGGAATCACTTTCAGTTCAGTCAGTTGTTCAAGGGTGAAATCGGTAGTTAGATTGCCGCTTCCAGCATTCTGCTGCTCCTTAAGGGAAGTTAAATAAGGTTCATCTTGAGCTTTTCCGTTTATGTAGAGCTGATCATCTTCGTATGCTATATGATCACCAGGAATTCCGATTACCCGTTTGATATAGTCTTTGTCATCCGGAGCATGAAACACCACAATATCGTATCGGTCCGGCTTTCCGATGGAATAGCCGATTTTATTCACCAGCATGCGATCGCCATTTTCAAGTGTCGGCATCATCGATTCCCCATCCACTACAATCGGTGCAAACAGAAAAACGCGCAGAATGCCCGCCACTGCAACAGCGATGAAAATTGCTTTTCCCCACTCCCAAACTTCATTTTTCTCTTTTTTGACTTGTTCCATTACTTAATCACCCGCCTTATGACAGTCTGGCTCAATTAATATCCCCTAAATAAACTATATTTCTTTTATTGTTCTCATACTCCTGTATGTATTTGCGAATCCCTTTTGGGTAAATGCGGTAGTCCATCAAATCTTTAACCGGTACCCATTCAATGCCTACTTGATGGGAGTCTGGATTGGAAGGAACAGAAGAAATAGTTTGTTCCTTGCTGACGTGGCACACAAAATAATATTCGATTTGATGAACATGACTGTCGAAGTAGGCATACTCATGATTTTTACCTATATATTCCCGAATATGGAGAAGATCTTTCACTTCCACCTCTTTGCCAACTTCTTCAATGCACTCTCTTCTTACAGTATCCGACAAGGCTTCTCCATGATCTTGTCCCCCGCCTGGAAAAAGATAAAAGTAGCCTTCTTCATCTATATTTTTTGTTAGCATGACCTTGGAGTCCTCAATAATAATTGCCTTAGCAGAATTTCGAATCGACATTTACCTTGCCCCTTTGATATTAAATTTACATTTTAGAATATAAAAACAGTTCCAGATAAGAATATTTAAAACTATTCCTTAATTAACAACACATTAAGTTTTATTGGATATAAATTTTCAAACCAGCTCTTTTTTCTGGTTGTTTTCTTCAGAAATGATCACAAATCTGCCAACAACAAGAACCACAAGGAAGATAAAACAGCTTAAAACAGCATCTCCACTTGCTATTATGTTTGGCGCTATCAACTGAATTCCAATAAACAAATTGACTAGATACGAAAGCAAAAATCCACCTAAGGCGATAGACGTTATATAGTTTCCAACCAATAATCTCTTATAATCTTTTACTTTGTTCTCATTTCGTATAATGACTGTTTGTTTCACTTGCTTGATAAAAGTATAGAAAAATCCAATAGCGAACAATGCAGCAACCGCGTAACCCAGCAAATCATCCAAAATTTCACTCCCCTTTACACTTAATTAGCCATAGTGCCGGTTAACTGGATTCATGCTTAATTTTCATTTTGATCATTTCAAAGTAAAAGGCATTAAAATTTCATTTTTTCTTAATTGTTATTTGAGTAGTTTCCAGTCCTAATCGCTGTTTTAATTCTTCGGATACAGTAAGCGAAATAGTTGAACCGTTTTCTACATCTGTGAATTTATGCTGTACAGCAGTAACAACTGTGCCATCAGAGCCATAAGTTTCAGAAGGGGTTGAATTGACTGTCAAATGGTCGCTATAATTTCCGCTTATTTGCCCGAGCATAAAAATTTCATTTGGTAAAATAGGGTAGGCCGATTGACGTTGCCCTAAAGAAATTTCAATTGTGTCTTCCTGCAGTTCCATTATGCCGTTTGCAGGAATAGTGAGCCCGTTAATTGCCAAGTCATACTCCCATAATTTTGTTGCCAAATCTTTTAATTGAGTGTCATTATAATCTTTAATCAGCTCATCGATCCATTTTTTATAATAGACAGCTTCTTCTTGTTTGTAGTTAAAATCCAGTTGAAGATTATCCACTGCTGTTTGCAATTCCTCATTTTGCTTTTCTAATTTATTGATTTGAGCCGTTTTATCTTTCAACAGCTGTGTTGAAGCATTTACTTCTTCTGCTTTGTCACTGTTTGCAGAGCTATCCTCGTTCTTATTGGAGCAAGCAACGAGCATAAACATAAGGGTTAAGCATACTATGATTCTTTTCAACTTTTCTACACCCCCGATTAAATTCCACTAAAGCACCCGTTAGCCAAATATGGCTTATAGTATATCCATAAAAGACAGTACATGTTCTTTTACTTTTTCTTCCTCTTCCTTCGTCATATCATAAAATTTAAATTGTTCCATACTTTCATCCGGAATCAGGATTGTTGATGGTTCCTGAATTTCTTCCTTACGATCTTCTCCATCTTCGGCTTTGGTAATGTGAGATTTATCAAATGTTGAATGAATGATTTCTGTTCGTATATAATTTCCTTCTGTATCATAAAAGTCCTCGATTGCTTTAATATCTGTTTCCACATGATTTTCACTTGTTTCGGTATAGGTAATAGCGTTTACTTTCTTGTAACCCGTTATCTCGGAAATACCTTCATCGTTTTCCTCCAATGTTTCAATAACGAACACCTCAACATGTTGAATATTCTCCACATTACCGCATGCACCCAATATAAAAGCAGATACCAGCAATAAACCAACTATCAAAAAGATCTTCTTCAAGTTTATGCCCCCTTTATTAAGAAACCATAGTAATACATAAAGATTCATACAATAGCGCACGTTTTATTAGTAATGTGAAAATAAGAAATTATTTTTTGTTTTTTAACTCCAAAAGTATCGGAGTTATATTTAATAAAATCAATATAATTGTCCATCCCCATATTGTTGTTTCCATCGCAGGCACTACATCCAGTAAAGCAGACCAGTCTTCGGCTTCTACCCATTCGGACACCATACTGTATTCTGCAACAAGTGTCAGTGCTGTAAATGATAATCCCATTGCCATCGCCAATTTATAATCTTTGCCCGTCCCATACATATAAATATTTATGAAAGTTGCTATTACAGCAATCAGTCCAAATAGTATCCACATAGTTACCTCCATCGTATTTTTATTCAAGACGAATGTTCATATGCAGACGTCTGGCAATTAGTCTATATCTGTTTTTTTGTGTTCCCTGATTTCTTGTTTGTGTAAAGAACATAAACAACATTTATGACGAACAATACGATTGCGGCTGTTAAAAAGCCGAGTATTCCAGCTGTTGCTGAATTAAGATCGGTTATTAAGAAGAAAATAGTAGCTAAAACAAACGCGGTAAAGCCAGCCAAACCAAGTTTCCATCGGGAATTATCCAGTCTCGACATACCAACGCTCCTCCTTTCTCATGCAGATAGAGATCATCAAAAAGTTCACCCATTTTGAACCCTCACGTTGAATTACAGTTTCAATCTCTTCGTTTTTATTAATCAGATGCCCGAAGAGCCATCTTACGATTCTGCATTGTTCCTAATCTTGAAACTATCCAGCAGCACATACCCAAAAACCAATCCGGCGATGGCAGGAACGGTCGCTCCGCCAATGGAAATTATTTCAGGTATACGAAGCCAGCCTGCACCTAATGGAGAAAAAGGCAGGAACGTCATCACTACAACATATAAAGTCGGCAGTCCAACAGCCGCGAAAAGAATCCAGTCAAACTTCAAAGGCCCGTTGCTTTTCCGTTGCAGAATAAATTTTGGCGTCCGAATCAATAAGCCGATAATCACAGGAAACAGTGCGTAAAATAATTGACGCGGAAAAACAGTAAACGTCATCCGGGACTTTTCGATTGCCAGTTCCTGCAGCTGCATCCCAAAATAAACGATAATTCCAATCACTACTGTCCAGATGAAATAATACAGAAACCTCTTCAGAGCAGTCCCCTCCCAATTGATACTTATCTCTACTTCCTGATCTTCCCGGTAAATTTCAAGGGTCTGAATTTCCCCTTGATTTCATAATCGATTGTATTTGGAGGCAATATCATTTATCTGTTGTTAATACCAAATTTTCGGTCTGGCCATTCCACGTAATCTCTATTTCAATTTCCTGATCTTCTTGAACAACACCACAACCACTGCAAGCCCCGCCCCCAATATTCACAACACCATCAGTCACGCCTGCTCCATTGCCTTCAGAACTGCCCGGTTTGGTATCAACCTTGTAATTTATCGTATCCGGAACTTCACCTTCGCCCGTATATCTTACTGATCCTTCTTCAACTTGATGAGTCCCACCCGAGACATCCACAACATAAAGCGCCTCCCAATTTTCGCTGCTTCCAGAGAAATTGTATCTGTCACCATCAACACAACCGCTTAAAATGATTGCCATAATGAAAAACGGAATTATTTTTTTCAAGCGTACCAGCCTCCGTTCGATTTTCGTTTTTCCTTCTTTTTCCTCTTTTTTACCATTGTACCTTATTATTCAGAATATAATGACAGTGATTTGTGATTTCTGGAAAATGTAAACACAAATAAAATATAGAAACAATAATCAATATTTTCATTTTTCATATTTGTCTAAAAGTCCATGGTAATATAAGGATAAAAACAAAAGTAGGTTTTCTTTTGGAACTTTTCACAGAGAAATTAATTCTGATTGCTCTATTCGTTTTAATTATCCACTCCATTGAAACATTGGCTTATGCCGTTCGCTTATCTGGAGTAAGAGTGCGCCTGCTGGCATCTGCTCTTTCTTTATTCAATGTCATGGTCATGGTTTCCCGTTTGGCAAATATGATGCAGCAGCCCTTTACCGGGAGTTTGATTGATTCTGCACCGGAAACCAATACGTTTGAATTTGTCGAGGCACAATACCGGATCATCATCGGTTCTTCTACAATGGGAACGATTTTAGGAATTCTTTTGCTGCCGACTTTCATCTCTATCTTTTCGCGGGCAATCATTCATCTCTCAGCCGAAAGAGGATCTATACCCGGGCTGGTCAAAAAAGGGATGAATATTGGCTATATCAGAAGAGGAATCGGGCACATTCATCTGCCAAAACTCTCTTACATAAAGGGCGTCCGTTTAAAAGACATTCCGGTCCAGTTATTTTTTATTAATATGATCATTACCGCTGTTTACACAATAGGTGTCCTCTCTGCGCTATATGCAGCGATAATTGTTCCAGAAAGAGCTGCTACAGCAATCATGGCTTCTGGCCTGATCAATGGATTGGCTACCATCCTGCTCATTGTTTTTGTCGATCCGAAAATCTCTGTGTTAGCCGACGATGTCCTCAATCGGCGCGGCAATTACCTGAATCTGAAAAGCATCGCTGTCATGATGATTGCTTCCCGATTACTGGGTACGATTCTTGCCCAATTATTCTTTTTACCCGGGGCACGCTACATTGCCTGGTTCACGAAATTTATCGTATAATTCCATGGAAAAAAGGTGTTTTTTAAACATAATCTCCCTACATAAAAAAGACTGGATGCCATATTGCAGGCATCCAGTCTTCGTTTCTTCTTATTATAATTCATGTTTTTTCAGCATCTTCTCTCCCTCTTTTTTATTCAAGCATCTTCTGATAATTTCTCAAATGTTGGCTACATTTAGTATGCTTCCCTATTAGAAATGACAAATAATGTACTACTCTGGTTTCAGTACTGCAAAATCAGTCCAACATGTGCACCGATGTAATGGAATCGATAGCCAACCGCCATTTACCAAACGGATCCTCATAGGTTAGCACCCGTTGACTACAGTCCAGTTCCTGGATTGTACACCGATGAAATTGGAAGTGACGATCTTGCCACGACTGGATAAAAACGGTGGTCTTACGATCATAGGCCACAATCAGCATATCCAAAATGGCCTGCTGTTCATCGGCACTCAGCATCGGCTGCGGATCGCTTACGGAATCATCATTCGAATCCCATGCATGCTCCGATACGAAAAGCCCTTCCCACTGCGTATGCCTTCTTCCATTGTTTTCCCTTTCACTGTTTCTTTCTGTCATATAATTCCCCTCCAATAAGAACGTTTGTTCCCATTATACCCATTTCAATCTGTAAGTGCTCAATTTACGAAAAATATTTATGTCCAATAAAAAAAGAGAAGAAGCTTTTAAGGCTTCCTCCCTTCCAATGTCCCCCTATGTTAACTCAAAGAAATCTCTTTTATTTAGTTGGTAATATAACTCCGGATATGACGATAGTAGATCAGGTTTTGGATGATTAATAAAAGAAAGATCACCATAATAAATAGATATCTATTGAATGGAAAGAACATCAGTAAAACCAGTAAAGGTAAAATTTGCGAATAGAAAACGTAGATCTTTTTCGTAGCGGTTTGAGTGACTTGGCTGAATAATTCATCAAACTCTATGAATTCTCCCAGTTTAAAAATCGTAAATGCAGACATCTTGCTGGTTGGATTATTTTTATTATGGCGATTCAATCTAATAAAGTAAGCAAAGAAGAAAATTATTATTAAGACAAGCCCTCCAAAGAATGACAGAAGTGCAAATGGGTCTAAAGCGAATTCACCGCCCTCATTAAAAACACCTTCAAAACCAGTAAAAAGCATGTCAGATGAATATACCACGCTATATGCCCAAAACATTAATATCGTATATAAGGCAATATTCCATAACGGCAACTTGACTCGAAAATCATTTTTCCTCATCTAGGTCCTCCCCCTCCAGCCAAAATAGTTGATCGACTCGAACTTCTAAGTGTTTCGCTAACCGCAATGACAGTGTAATGGATGGTGAAAATTCTCCTCGTTCAATAAAACCAATGGTTTGTCTTGCCACTCCCACATAATTGGCTAATTCAGATTGAGAAAATCCATGCCTGGCTCTCAACTCTTTGACACGATTCCGCAGCATTTTATTCTCCTTCCAATTATATTGTGTTAACTATTGTATTCTAAATGTAATGTTTAGTTAACATTATGTCAAGTATAATTAGCAAATAATTTTAAATAGAAAGTCTATTTTAACTAAAATAAAAAGCCCATGCAGATGAGCTTTTCACAAAATAAAGAAATGGCTATTCAAATTGATCAAAGTATTTTTGGGGATCACTTATTCCTTTATCGATAAAAGTTTTGGACCAGGCGTAAATTTCATCAAAGTAGGATTCCTCGTCTTTATCAGGCAAGGCTGCCAATACTTCGGTGAGATCACCTTCTTTGTGCATCCGGCCAGTAATGAAATTTGTAATCACCGTCATTTTTACTTCCTGCTGAAAGGAAATAGTCGCTGTCACTTGTTTTTTCGACAGGTCCACATGAGTGTATTCAATCTTTATTCCCACTGGCTGAAAAATAGTATAACCTTCGTTGTTCTTCAACCTCTCACCTCTTCTCATATTGAATGCAGCATAATTATCCATAGTTACATTCGAAAAATATACAACACAAAAACTGAACCGAAACTATTTTGCACCGTTGTTTTTCTCGTATAA
>NZ_JRGN01000329.1 GCF_000775575.1 Planococcus sp. CAU13 | reverse complement strand
CGGGAGCCCGCTGGAAAGCGAAGCTGTTTTACGGAATATCATTTTCCCGAGACCACCAATTTTTGCATAAAAAAACACCGGATAAAATATCCGGTGCCTTTTGAATCGTTCTTAGTTCATTTTCAATTGCTCAAGTTCAGCAAGGAATTTCGTGTTAAGAACTTTGATGTAAGTTCCTTTCATCCCAAGTGAACGTGATTCGATAACGCCGGCACTTTCAAGCTTGCGAAGTGCGTTGACGATCACCGAACGTGTAATGCCTACACGGTCAGCAATTTTTGAAGCGACAAGCAAACCTTCGTTGCCGTCAAGTTCTTCGAAAATGTGCTCGATAGCTTCAAGTTCGCTGTATGACAGTGAAGAAATCGCCATTTGCACAACTGCCTTGCTGCGGGCTTCCTCTTCGATGCGGTCGCCTTTTTCGCGCAGGATTTCCATCCCGACAACTGTAGCGCCGTATTCGCCAAGAATCAGGTCATCGTCCTGAAACTGAGCGTCTACGCGTCCAAGAAGAAGTGTCCCAAGGCGCTCTCCGCCACCGATGATCGGCACGATTGTAGTCAGGCCGTTTTTGAACAATTCACGTTCTTCCACCGGGAAGATCGTGTGTTCACTGTTAACGTCCAGATTTTCTGTCGTTTCAGTAATATTTGAAAGGTTTTGAGTATACTCAGCCGGGAATTGGCGTTCCTCAAGCATCCCTTTCATGCGTTCGTTTTCGATTTGCTGGTTGATGGCATAGCCAAGGACTTTACCTTTGCGGCTGACAACGAATGCGTTGCACTCGATGACTTCACTTAAAGTTTCTGCCATGTCCTTGAAGTTAACCGGTTTTCCTGCTGCTGCCTGCAGCATTGAGTTGATGCGTCTTGTTTTATCCAATAAAGTCATTTAATGAACCTCCTACAAAATTCGTACCGTATTTATTCAATATTCTAAAGCTTTTTACTCTTTAAGGGAACTGATTCGACTCAATTATAGTATAAATTGTGACAAATCTTTGTTTTTTGCCACATTCTCGAGTTTTTCGTTCACATATTGAGGAGTTATATCAATTTGCGCCGGACTGATTTCCGATGCTTCAAAGGACAGGTCTTCGAGCAGCCGCTCTAAAATGGTATGCAATCGTCGCGCTCCGATGTTATCGGTGTCCTGATTAACTTCATACGCAATTTCCGCAAGTCTGACGATTGAGGCATCAGTAAAGTTTACCACAACTCCTTCTGTTTCGAGAAGCGCTTTATACTGATTCAGCAAAGAATGCTTTGGTTCTGTCAGGATTTTTACAAAATCCTCCACTTCCAGCTTCTGAAGTTCAACCCGGATCGGGAAACGTCCCTGCAGTTCCGGAATCAGATCAGATGGTTTTGACATATGGAATGCGCCCGCTGCCACAAACAGCATATAATCCGTTTTCACGGCACCGTATTTCGTCGATACCGTCGATCCTTCGACAATCGGCAAAATATCCCGCTGTACGCCTTCACGCGATACATCCGCTGAAGAGGAATTACTCTTGCTGGCGATCTTGTCCATTTCATCGATGAAAATAATGCCGTGCTGTTCTGCCCGGTCGATCGCTTCGCTTGCAACTTCTTCATTGTCGACCAGTTTCGCCGCTTCTTCGGCAGCGAGGATCCGTCTCGCTTCCTTCACCTGCAGCCGGCGCTTTTTCTTTTTCTTCGGCATCAGTGAAGACAGGGCATCCTGCATATTTGCGCCCATCTGTTCCATGCCGGATCCCTGCAGTGCATCGAACATGGAAGGCGTGTTTTCCAGCACTTCGACATTCACCCATTCATTTTCCAGTTTCCCGGCTTTTAAATCTTCTGCGATTTCACGTCTCTTGACGCGCACTTCCACTTCAGCAGTCGGTTCTTCCTCTTCCTGTTCGAATTTTTGGCCGAACAGCACTTCAAGCGGATTCTGGTTCGGCTGTTTTTTCTTCATGGAAGGCACCAGCAATTTAACGATGCGTTCATTTGCAGCTGCCTCGGCTTTGCCTTTGACAGCTTCGAATTTTTCTTCTTTGACGATCCGCACGGCAGCTTCCACCAGGTCGCGGACCATCGATTCCACGTCGCGGCCCACATAGCCGACTTCCGTGAATTTTGTCGCTTCCACTTTAATGAACGGTGCCCCGGTCAATTTGGCGATGCGCCTCGCGATTTCCGTTTTCCCGACTCCGGTCGGCCCGATCATCAGGATATTTTTCGGAATCACTTCATCGCGCAGCTCTTCATCGAGACGGCTTCTTCTGTAGCGGTTGCGGAGCGCAATCGAAATCGAACGCTTGGCATCTTTCTGGCCGACGATATAGCGGTCAAGATGATCGGTTATCTGTCTTGGCGTCAAGTCCATCTGGTTTTTCATTTAGTCAGCTCCTCCACTACGATCTGATGATTTGTATAAACACAAATATCGGCTGCCGTTTCGAGTGCCGACTGCGCGATTTCCCGGGCAGTCATAGTATCGCCGGCATATTTTTTAAGCGCCCGTCCGGCTGCTAAAGCGTAATTGCCTCCCGAACCGATGGCCAGGATGCCGTCATCCGGTTCAATGACTTCACCGGTGCCGGAAACCAGCAGCAATTCTTCTTTATTCATAACAATGAGCATCGCTTCCAGCTGCCGCAGCATCTTGTCCCCGCGCCATTGTTTGGCGAGTTCAACAGCCGCGCGCTGAAGATTGCCGTTGTATTCGGTAAGTTTGCCTTCAAACATTTCAAAAAGGGTAAAAGCGTCAGCTACTGACCCGGCAAAGCCTGTCAATACCTTCCCGTTATATAATGTACGGACTTTTCTCGCAGTGTGCTTCATGACAACTGCGTTGCCGAATGTCACTTGCCCATCACCCGACATTGCGCATTCCCCTTTATGCCGGACTGCAAATATCGTGGTGGCATGAAATTGTTCCATTTCCATTCCCCTCTCTCTATGCCCGCGGATGCGAGTTTAAATACGTTTTTCTTAAATGCTCTTTCGTTACATGTGTATATACCTGGGTGGAAGCCAGATGTGAATGGCCGAGCAATTCCTGTACCGTCCGGAGATCCGCTCCGTTATTCAAAAGATGCGTCGCGAAACTGTGGCGGATCATATGGGGATAAATATTGGAATTGGCGGATGCCGTTTTCATGCATTCAGTCAGAATGTGCCGGATGCCCCGGGCAGTAAGCCCTTCACCCCGGTTATTGACGAATAATGCATCATGCTCCGTGTTTTTCATCAGTTTAGGACGAACTTCGTCTATATATTGTTCCAATGCATTATGAGCGAACTGGCCAAAGGGTATGTAACGCTCTTTGCGGCCTTTGCCCATCACTTTGACAATCTGCATATGCCGGTCAAGGTCTTTCATCCGGATAGAGACGCATTCACTGACACGCATGCCGGTGGCGTACAGGAGTTCAAGCAGCGCCGTATTGCGGATAGATAAATTATCCTCGCCTTTGACTGATTCGAATAATGCCATCAGTTCTTCCTCATAGAAAAACTGAGGCAGCCGATCTTCTTTTTTGGGATGATACAGCGAACGGAATGCTTCTTCGCTGAGGCCGAATTCACGGTTTCCATATTTGAAAAACGAACGGATGGCGGAAATTTTCCGGGAAACCGTCGTTCTCGACAATTGGTCTTCGTACAGTTTGGTCATGTAATTGCGTGCGTGCAGATATTCGACCTGCTGCAGATCGTCGACTCCTTCACTTTCAAGAAACAGAAAAAAACCGGCCAGATCGTATTCATAATGATGGACGGTGTGTTCGGAATAATTTTTCTCCAATTGGATATAGCTGATAAAAGACCGGACCATTTCTTCTTTTGTCATCACATTGTCCCGCCTTTCCAATCCTGTGATCCATGCCGGCATTACGGCAATCGCTTCAGCGCAATAATAAAAAGCCTCTAAATTATAGCAAAATTTAGAGGCTTTTATCAATCATACCGTTACAGTATTCATATAATTACGAATTGATTCGAGGGCACGGTCAGCGTGTTTCTCTGCACGTTCCGCCTTCGAACGGATGCGTTCACCCAAATCCGGGAACAGCCCGAAGTTGATGTTCATCGGCTGGAAGTTCTCGCCGTCCGCTTCCGTAATATAACGCGCCATACTGCCGAGTGCAGTTTCAGCCGGGAAGATGACAAGTTCTTCACCAAGTGCCAGTTTCGCTGCGTTGACGCCTGCAAGCAGGCCGCTGCCCGCTGATTCCACATACCCTTCAACACCGGTCATCTGGCCGGCGAAGAAAATATTCGGATTGGCTTTCAGCTGGTAAGTTGGCTTCAGCACGCGCGGTGAGTTGATGAATGTATTGCGGTGCATGACGCCGTAGCGGACGATTTCAACATTTTCAAGGCCCGGGATCAGCTTCAGCACTTCCTTTTGAGGGCCCCATTTCAGGTGTGTCTGGAATCCGACAATATTATAAAGAGTGCCGGCAGCATCATCCTGGCGAAGCTGAACGACTGCGTAAGGACGTTTGCCCGTTTTCGGATCTTCCAGCCCGACAGGTTTCATAGGACCGAAAGTCAGGGTTTTCTCGCCTCTTGCCGCCATAACTTCAACCGGCATACAGCCTTCAAAATAAATCTCTTTTTCAAATTCCTTCAAAGGCACAACTTCAGCCTCGACCAGAGCTGTATGGAAACGCTTGAACTCTTCTTCCGTCATCGGACAGTTCAGATAAGCGGCTTCCCCTTTATCGTAACGTGATTTCAAATACACTTTATCCATGTCGATGCTGTCTTTTTCAATGATTGGTGCCGCAGCATCATAGAAATAAAGATATTCCTCCCCTGTCAGTTCGCGGACTTTTTCTGCCAGTGCCGGTGACGTCAAAGGACCGGTTGCAATGATCGTAATGCCTTCCGGAATTTCAGTGACCTCTTCGTTGATCACTTCAACTAGCGGGTGATTGCGGACTTTTTCCGTAACTGCACCAGCAAATTCATGCCGGTCCACTGCCAGTGCGCCGCCGGCCGGAACGGACGCGCGGTCAGCGGATTCAATGATCACTGAATCCATCATCCGCATTTCTTCCTTGATGACACCGACCGCATTCGTCAATGAATTTGCGCGCAGCGAGTTGCTGCATACAAGTTCGGCAAATTTATCCGTATGGTGGGCCGGCGTCTGTTTGACCGGCCGCATTTCGTATAAACGGACGTTTACTCCGCGTTTGGCAATCTGCCAGGCAGCTTCACTGCCGGCAAGTCCTGCTCCGATAACATTTACTGTTTTTGTCATAGTTGAACACCTCGGTTAATTATTGTACTTCTTCCTGATAATCACATTCAACACAATTGATTTGAACACCTTTTTTGACTTTTTTCTCGACCAGAAGGCTTGTGCATTTCGGGCATGGCCTTTCAATCGGTTTATCCCACGACACGAATTCACATTCAGGATAACGTTCACACCCGTAGAAAATCCGTTTTTTCTTGCTCTTGCGTTCGACAATTTCGCCTTCTTTACAGGTTGGACATTTCACACCCGTATGTTTGACGATCGCTTTCGTGTTACGGCAGTCAGGGAAATTGCTGCAGGCCATGAATTTGCCGTAGCGGCCCAGTTTGAAGACCATCGGCGAACCGCATAATTCACAATCTTCGCCAGCCGGCTCGTCTTTGATCTGCACTTTCTCCATCTCATTTTCCGCTACTTCGACATTTTTTTCAAAGTCTTCGAAGAACTCGGCTATGATTTTCTTCCATTCCACATCGCCGTCTTCAACGCTGTCGAGATCGTTTTCCATCTTGGCCGTGAATTCGATATTGATGATATCCGGGAAGAATTCCAGTACCAGGCTGTGGACGATTTCGCCCAGTTCCGTTGGTATGAACCGTTTTGCATCCAGCGTAACATAACCGCGTTTCTGGATGGTGTCGAGCGTCGGTGCATAAGTTGAAGGGCGCCCTATTCCCAGTTCTTCCAGAGTCCTTACCAGACGCGCTTCCGTATACCGCGGAGGCGGCTGTGTGAAATGCTGTTTCGGTTCAATGGCAACGGCTTTGACTAGATCGCCTTCCGCCATTTCCGGCAGGATGTTGTCTTTATCGTCTGTTTTATCGTCCGTACCTTCCACATAAACTTTCATGAATCCCGGAAATTTCACCTGGGAACCGTTCGCACGGAACACAGCTTCACCGTTTTGAAGTTCGGCCATAACGGTATCGAGGACAGCCGGACTCATCTGGCTCGCAACATAACGGTCCCAGATCAATTTGTACAGGCGATGCAAATCACGGGACAGGATGTTTTTCATTGAATCAGGGGTTCTGAGGACACTCGTTGGCCGCACCGCTTCGTGCGCATCCTGTGATTTGGTTGACTGTTTTGCCGCAGCCGTTTTTGTAACATAATCAGATCCATACTTTTCTTCAATGAATTTTATCGCGTCCTGCTTGGCTGTATCGGAAATACGGGTCGAATCCGTACGCATATACGTTATTAAACCTGTTATGCCTTCTTTGCCGACAGAAATACCTTCATACAGCTGCTGAGCGAGCATCATCGTCTTTTTTGCACGGAAGTTCAATTTTCGGGCAGCTTCCTGCTGCAGTGAGGATGTTGTAAAAGAGGGGGAGGGATTTCTCTTTCTCTCTTTTTTAACGATACGGTTGACTTTGAAATTTTTGCCTTTCATCGTTGCCATTACCGTTTTGACATGATCTTCATTTTCCAATTTCACTTTTTCGTTCGCATTGCCGTAAAACTGTGCTTCAAATTTCTTTTTCGCTTTTTCGAATTCCCCGGTGATGGACCAGTATTCTTCCGGTTCAAAAGCTTTTATTTCATTTTCACGGTCAATGACCAACCGCAGCGCTACTGACTGCACGCGTCCGGCGGACAATCCTTTTTTCACTTTTTTCCATAATAAAGGGCTGATGCTGTAGCCGACAAGCCTGTCCAGGATGCGGCGTGCCTGCTGGGCATCCACCAGATCCAGATCGATTTTGCGGGGCTGCTTGAACGATTCCTTTATGGCGTCTTTCGTAATTTCATTAAAAACGACTCGGCATTCAGAATCCAGATCGACACCCAATGCGTGCGCCAAATGCCAGGCAATTGCTTCCCCTTCTCTGTCAGGGTCAGCCGCGAGAAAGACTTTCTTCGCTTTTTTCGCTTCTTTTTTCAGGTCCTGCAATATTGGACCCTTGCCCCGGATGGTAATATAGCGGGGTTCAAAATCATTTTCAACGTCCACGCCCATCTGGCTGCGGGGCAGATCCCGTAAATGTCCCAAAGAAGCACGGACTTTATACTTTTTTCCCAAATACCGTTCGATTGTTTTCGCCTTGGCCGGCGATTCAACAATCACCAAAAAATCCGACATAATAATTCCTCCTCATAGAGGTTTCTTAAACTTTTACAATTTGTATAAATAAGAAATACCTGTGCAAAATGTATAACAGTTTCAGATTGAATGCAAGGTATTTCATTTTAGCGGCTCCAGTCCTGCATGTAATTGACAGTACTCTTCAAGCACCTGAAGCCCGTTCCAGACCGGTTTTGCCCCTTCGGCAATCAATTTATGCGGACCGCCTGAAAGCGAAGCGCCGATATTACCCGGAACGGCAAAAATCTCCCGGCCATGCTCAAGGGCGTGTTCAATCGTACTTAGTGTCCCACTTTTAACTTCCGCTTCGGTTACAATCACACCTTTAACCAGGCCGCTTATAATGCGGTTCCTCATCGGGAAGTTCCAGCGTTTCGGCTCCATATAAGGTGGGTATTCGGTGATGACGAGTTGAGTTTCTTCTATTATAATATTCAATTCGCAGTTCTCTTTCGGATAGGGGTGCAAAAATCCGCTTCCGGTTACAGCAATCGTTTTTCCACCGCATTCGATTGCTGTCCGGTGTGCCATCGCATCCGCCCCTTTAGCGAGTCCGCTGACGATGATAAAGCCGGCGGTTGCCAGATCGGGGATAATCGCATCCATCGCTGTCTGCGAGTAGGAAGAAGCTTTACGGGAACCTATTATAGCTATTCTATCTTCATTCCGCAAAAAATCCGGATTTCCTTTGGTATACAGAACAGCGGGCGGATCAATCAAATGAAAAAGGCTATGTGGATAATTGGGATGGTTATAAGATATGGGGAGTATCTTATGTTTTTCATAAGTTTCAGGATAGGGGGTATTCAGGGATTTTCTGTAGGCTTTCTTCAGGTAATCCGCCGCTTCCGCTTTGACGCCAAGCAATTGGGCAATTTCCCAGGCAGGCCGATTCTCCAGATCTTCAAGCAGCGGATCATCAATCATCAGCAGCTGGATCCGGTTGAGCGGTTTCGGAAAAACGTAATGCAGTGCCAGTAAGCGGTGTTCGAACATGTTATCCATAATTTTCCTCCAATCTTTTTGGATGCCTGACTGCGATGAAATTCGACTTAAGCTTAATAGTAGCCCGCACAGCTGATTGTGTAAATAGTCATTATCTGAAAATTCAATTCAACAGCCTTTGCTGTTACAAATAATGCATAAAAAACGCGGAACCGGTTAGGGTTCCGCGCTGAAAATTATTAATGAGTCTTACAAGCGTCATAGAGACCTTTTTCTCTGATCACTTTGATCAAAGTCTCGCCGATAACTGATGGAGTGTCTGCAACTTCGATTCCAGCTTCGTTCATTGCTTTGATCTTGTCTGCAGCAGTACCTTTACCTCCGGAAATGATCGCACCGGCGTGGCCCATGCGTTTTCCTTCTGGAGCAGTCTGTCCGCCGATAAAGCCGACAACAGGTTTCGTCATGTTCGCTTTCACCCACGCAGCTGCTTCTTCTTCAGCAGTTCCGCCGATTTCACCGATCATAACAACAGCATAAGTATCTTCATCTTCATTGAATGCTTTCAATACATCGATAAAGTTCGTGCCGTTTACAGGGTCTCCGCCGATTCCGACAGCAGTAGACTGGCCGATTCCTTCTTCAGACAATTGGTGAGTCGCTTCGTACGTCAACGTACCGGAGCGTGATACAACACCGACATGTCCTTTTTTGTGAATGTAGCCAGGCATGATGCCGATTTTACATTCGTCCGGAGTGATGACACCCGGGCAGTTAGGTCCGACAAGACGTGTTTTCTTGCCTTCCATGTAGCGTTTCACTTTGACCATATCCAGTACTGGAATATGTTCAGTGATGCAGATAGCCATGTCTAGATCAGCATCCACTGCTTCAAGAATTGCATCGGCAGCAAAAGGAGCCGGTACATAAATTACAGATACATTGGCACCTGTAGCTTTAACGGCATCTTCAACTGTGTTGAAAACAGGTACGCCTTCAACTTCAGTTCCGCCTTTGCCTGGTGTTACGCCCGCAACGATTTTCGTTCCGTATTCAAGCATTTGCTTTGTATGGAAAAGGGCAGTTGACCCTGTAATTCCCTGTACAAGCACTTTTGTGTCTTTGTTAATGTATACACTCATTTTTGTCCCTGCCCTTCTTTAGCCTACAAGTTCTACGATCTGTTTCGCGCCTTCAGCCATAGTGCCGGCAGCTACGATGTTAAGACCTGATTCGTTCAGCAGTTTTTTGCCAAGCTCCACGTTTGTTCCTTCAAGACGGACAACAAGTGGCACGTCCAGGCTAACTTCTTTAGCAGCTTGGATTACGCCTTCCGCAATGATGTCACACTTCATGATACCGCCGAAAATGTTAACGAAGATCCCTTTTACATTCTTGTCAGAAAGAATGATCTTGAAAGCTTCCGTTACTTTCTCAGCAGTGGCACCGCCCCCAACGTCAAGGAAGTTAGCGGGTGAGCCGCCGTAATAGTTGATCGTATCCATTGTTGCCATAGCAAGGCCGGCACCGTTAACCATACAGCCGATGTTTCCGTCCAATGAAATATAGCTCAAGTCATACTTGGAAGCTTCAATTTCTTTGGCATCTTCTTCATCGTAATCGCGCATTTCCATAATGTCAGGATGACGTCCAAGAGCGTTGGCGTCGAAATTGAACTTCGCATCCAAAGCTACCACTTGCCCGTCGCCTGTAATTACCAATGGGTTGATTTCGACGATTGCTGCATCTTTTTCGATGTAAGCCTGGTAAAGGCCCAGCATCAATTTAGCTGCTTTGTTTACAAGCTTAGCCGGAATGTTCATGTTGAATGCCATGCGGCGGGCCTGGAAGCCAGTCAAGCCGACAACTGGATCAATTTCTTCATAGAAGATGCGTTCAGGAGTGTTCGCTGCAACTTCCTCGATGTCCATACCGCCTTCTTCAGAGCCCATCAATGTGACGCGTGAAGTTTCACGGTCAAGGACCAGTCCAAGGTAGTATTCTTTTTCGATGTTGCTGCCCGCTTCGATGTAAAGGCGTTTAACTTCTTTGCCTTCCGGACCTGTTTGGTGAGTGACCAGTACTTTGCCGATAAGTTCTTTGGCATATTCCCGCACTTCGTCCAAGTTTTTAGCCAGTTTGACGCCGCCTGCTTTGCCTCGTCCACCTGCGTGGATCTGAGCTTTTACAACGACAACATCCGTACCAAGTTCCTTCGCTGCTTTGACTGCTTCTTCAGGAGAAAAAGCAACATGGCCTTCCGGAACTGCTACGCCATACTGTTTCAGGACCTGTTTTCCCTGATATTCATGGATATTCATCTGTCATCCTCCAATCAAACATCTGTCTCGTAATTTTATTGCCTCTACCATTGTATTAAAGTTGCCACAGAATGTCCACACTATACAGTCAGGCTCATGAATACTTGAAATATTCAGTCGTTTAAAATTTTGTTTTCATCAGTTGCATTTCAGCCAATATTCCCTTCACCGGCTCGAAAGTCTGACGGTGAATCGGCAAAGGACCGTACCGCCGAATCGCTTCGACATGCGCCTTCGTGCCATACCCCGCATGCTGGCCAAAACCGTATTCCGGATAAACTTCAGCGTAGGCATCCATGATTGCATCCCGGCTCGTCTTGGCTAAAATGGAGGCTGCCGCGATCGCCAGGCTTTTTGCATCGCCTTTGACGATGGAGCTGCAGGGGATGCCGATATCAAGCTGCATGGCATCAGCCAGCAGAACATCCGGCGCCGGATCGAGTACCGACGCCGCTTCTGCCATTGACAATCTGGTAGCCTGATATATATTCAATCGGTCAATTTCCTCCGGCGGCTGGATATGTACAGAATAGCTGACGGCTGTTTTTTTGATGATTTCGGCGAAAGCTTCCCGTTTCGCTTTGGATAATTTTTTTGAATCGTCCAGCCCCAGCAGTTCGGCACAATTTTCAGGCAGGATTACAGCGGCTGTCACCACCGGTCCGGCAAGCGGCCCTCTCCCCGCTTCATCAATGCCGGCCACTTTCGAGTCATGCACTTTCCTGAACGAATCGTCGAATTGCTGCTTGAGCAAATGGTTCTCCATTAATTTCTCCCGGATCGACTGCTTGCGCTTCCAGGAAGCCAGCAATTTCTGAACGGACTGCCGATCATCAAGCTCGAGCTCCTCCATCCACGGGAGCCAGTTATCTGCATCATCCAGTTTTTTGCGTATCTCTGTTATTTTTTCCATTGATAAGCTCCTTACTCTTCGAATATTCCCGGCAGGATCGTAAATCGTTCAAACCAGCAAAAGAGGCTGGCCCGAAATCGGATCAGCCTCTTTTTGTCTGCAACTTTATTCGTCCTCTTCGACAATCATTTCATCTTTATAATCGAAAGTCACTTTGCCGAGATGCTGATTGCGGATGTCGCGGATGATCGCTTCAGCCGTCATTTCGTAATCCACTTCACCGTCATGCGAGACAAAATGGCGCTTTTTCGCTATTTGATTGAATGTATGGACAATTTCTTCATCGACACGGTCAATGCCGTAACGCTCTTTTAAACGTTCCGGATAACGCTGTTCCAGGAAATTCAGGGCATAGATGGCCAATTCCTGCATTTGAATGACTGAATCTTTGATGGCACCGGTAACGGCCAATTTAAAACCGGTTTCCGGGTCTTCAAATTTAGGCCACAGGATACCGGGAGTATCCAGCAATTCAATTTCTTTGCCGACTTTAATCCATTGCTGCGCTTTTGTTACGCCGGGCATATTCCCTGTTTTCGCGAGGCTTTTTTTGGACAGGCGGTTGATCAATGTCGATTTCCCGACATTCGGAATCCCGACGATCATCGCCCGGATTGCCCGCGGCTTGATGCCTTTGGCAATCATGCGATCCCATTTTTCCGCCAGTATTTCTTTGGACGCTTTTGTCACTGCCTGAAGGCCTTTGCCTTCAAGTGAATTGATGGCGACTGCACGGGTGCCCTGGTCTTCAAAATAGCGAATCCATTTTTTCGTCTCTGCATCGTCTGCCATGTCCATCTTATTCAAGATGATCAGTCTCGGTTTTTGCTGAATCACCTGATCGATCATCGGATTTCGTGATGATAAAGGAAGTCTCGCGTCGACCAATTCGAAAATAATATCGACGAGCTTCAATTTTTCTGTTACTTCTCTCCGGGCTTTCGCCATATGCCCAGGGAACCATTGTATCGTCATAAAACCTCTCCTTACTTAACGATTCCCGCTTCTGTGAATGGCCAGAACACAAGACTTGTGCTGCCGACCACTTCTTCCATCGGAACAACCCCGATAATGCGGCTGTCTTTGCTTGCCCGCCGATTATCGCCCATGACAAACAACGTTCCTTCCGGGACCGTGCTCGCATTAATTTTTTCTTCCAGTGTAAAATCTTCTGTCAATGTACCGGCTACCTGCTCTTTATATTCATCAAGGTACGGCTCATCCACCCTTTCGCCGTTCACATACAATTGGTCATTTTCATAAGCGATATGATCTCCCGGCAAGCCGATGATCCGCTTGATATAATCCTTTTCTTCAGGCGCATGAAAAACGATGATGTCAAACCGGTCGGGCTGACCGATATTATAGCCGATTTTATTGACGATCATGCGGTCGCCATGTTCCAGCGTCGGCATCATCGATTCTCCATCGACCACAATTGGTGTGAACAGGAAGATCCGGATGACTGCCGCGAGGCCGAGCGCAATCAATAAAGCCTTGGACCATTCCCAAACTTCGTTTTTCTTTTTCACTTCTGCTTCCATGCGCGTTCCTCCCTAAGCTTTGTGCTTTAATTGTACAAGGATATTATCATTTAAGCAAAAAAGAAAGAGGGCGCGGGCGCCCTCTTTCTGTAATGCGATGTTATCGGATTTCTTTGATGCGCGCTGCTTTACCGCGAAGGTTACGCAAGTAGTACAGTTTCGCACGACGAACTTTACCACGGCGGGTAACTTCAAGTTGAGCAATTTTAGGTGTGTGTACAGGGAATGTACGTTCAACACCAACACCGTAAGAGATTTTGCGGACCGTGAATGATTCACTGATCCCGCCTCCGCGACGGCCAATTACAACTCCTTCGTATACCTGAATACGTTCGCGTGTACCCTCGACAACTTTAACGTGGACGCGGACAGTATCTCCAGGACGGAACGTTGGAAGATCCGTACGAAGCTGTTCTTTAGTGATTTCTGTAATAATGTTTTGCATATTTTTCTCTCCTTCTACAGATGCTCTTGCAATCATTTCTCTGCTGCAGCGGAACACCGTGATCCTGTACTTCACATAAAAGTACAGACTCCATGTTATCACTAAGCAAAGCCAGATGCAAGAGTTTATCGTTGATTATTTGGTATTTTTCAAGCCGTCCAAAATCTTTTTCTGAGCTGTTGTCAGTTCCATTTGCTCCAGCAGATCCGGACGGCGTTCAAGCGTCCGTTTCAGTGTTTGCTCTTCTCGCCACTGATCGACTCGGGCATGGTTGCCGGACGTCAGCACGTCCGGCACTTTCCAGCCGCGGTAATCGGCAGGGCGCGTGTACTGCGGATGCTCCAGGAAACCGGTTGAGAACGAATCCTTCACCGGTGAATCGGCATTGCCGAGGACACCCGGCAGCAGGCGGACGACACTGTCGATGACCGCCATCGCTGCCAGCTCTCCGCCGGTCAGCACAAAATCGCCGAGCGAAATTTCATCCGTCACCAAATGTTCCCGGATCCGTTCATCGTATCCTTCATAATGGCCGCAGATGAAAATCAGTTCATCTTCCTGTGCGAGCTCTTCCGCTTTTTTCTGCGAAAAGCGCTCACCCTGCGGACACATCAGGATTACGCGCGGCTTGCTGTCACCTGTAAGCGCCTCGACGGCATTGAATACCGGTTCCGGCTTCAATACCATACCAGCGCCTCCGCCGAACGGGTAATCGTCCACCTGGCGTTTATTGTCGGCGTAATCCCGGAAATCTGAAACAGCAAAAGAGACCGCTCCTTTTTCCTGGGCTTTTTTCATCATCGACTGATTGAACACACCTTCGAACATCGGGGGGAATAATGAAAGAACATTTATCTTCATTCGTTCAACAAACCTTCCATTACTTCAATGGTGACTTTTTTCTCTTCAACATCGATTTCCTTCACGACGTCTTCTATATAAGGAATATAATGCTTTTTGCCGGCTTCGGGCGTAATCTCCCAAACATCGTTCGCGCCGGTTTCCAGAATTTCAGTGATTTTACCGAGTTCGCGGCCTTCTTCCGTAAATACGGTGCAGCCCAAAATCTCGTGATGGTAAAAGGCGCCTTCTTCCAGTTCCGTGAGGTCGTGTTCAGCGATCCGCAGATAAGAATCCTTGAATTCCTCGACGTCCTGGATAAACGGGTAGCCTTCAAACGTCAGCAGTTCGAAGTTTTTATGCTGGCGGTGGCTGGCGATTGTCACCATGATCGGCTTTTTCGCATCTTTCTTGAAAAGCCCAAGCTTCATGCCGACAGCGAAACGTTCTTCCGGAAAATCCGTGCGCGACAACACCCGCACTTCTCCGCGGATTCCGTGAGTATTGACGATTTTCCCTACATTAAACCATTCCACACACATACATCCTTTCAATTTCGGTTTTCTTCTATATAAAATAAATTAGTTTGAGAGTCAAATCACCGCTTCGGCGCTATGGACAGAGCAAAGATTATGCTCCTGCGCACAGCTCGTCGCAAAGGAGGCGCCATCTTCGTTTGGCGCACCTTGCCTCCCACAATAAGCCGAGAAGAGCACTCGTC
>NZ_JRGN01000113.1 GCF_000775575.1 Planococcus sp. CAU13 | reverse complement strand
AGCTGTTTTGCGGAATATCGGTTATTAAAGTGAATAAGTGAAAAGTTCCTTCAATTCGTTATCAGAAAGCTCCGTCATCCACTGGCTCGACTGGATAAATTGTTCAGACATCGCCTGTTTTTGTGTCAGCAGGGAATCGATTTTTTCTTCAATCGTGCCGATCGTCACAAATTTATGGACATGGACGAATTGCGTCTGCCCGATCCGGTAAGCCCTGTCAGTCGCCTGATTTTCCACGGCCGGATTCCACCATCTGTCCGCGTGCAGCACATGTGTGGCAGCCGTCAGGTTCAAGCCGGTGCCGCCAGCTTTCAGGGACAGGATGAAAATCGGGAACTTGCCTTGCTGAAAGGCATGGACCAACGAGTCCCGCTGATTTTTCGGCATGCTGCCGGTCAGGAATGGAACTTCGTGGCCGTATAGTTCATTGATGGCCTGCTGCAAAAGATGCCCCATGCCGATGTATTGGGTAAAGATCAGACATTGTTCACCGCGTTCCGCAATTTCGCCCGCCAGTGTCACAATCCGCTCAAGTTTCTGGGAGCGGGGAAGGATTTCTTCCGCCGACGTATAAGGCTCTTTTAAATACAGCGCCGGATGGTTGCATAATTGCTTCAGCTTGCTGAGCATTTTCAGCACGAGCCCTTTTTTCTCGAAGCCGGTCAGTGTTTCCATTTTTTCAACGGTGTCCTGTACGAGGCCTTCATAAAGCGCGGCCTGTTCCGGAGTCAGCGGACAGTATTCAAGCTGCTCCTGTTTTTCCGGGAGGTTCAGCTGAAGATCCGGATCTTTCTTCGTGCGGCGCAGCAGGAAAGGCTGGATGCGCTGACGCAATTTCTTTTTGGCTTCTTCCGAATCGTCGCGTTCAATCGGAATCATGAACGTCTCCTGGAATTGTTTGATGCGGTAAAGATAGCCTTTATTGATGAAGTCAAAAATCGACCACAGCTCAGATAAACGGTTTTCAATCGGCGTGCCGGTCAGTGCGATATGATGTTTGCCTTTAAAACGGCGGATGGTGCGCGATTGTTTCGTATACATATTTTTAATATTCTGTGCTTCGTCGAGCGTAATGCTGGTCCACTGCAGATCCTGCATTTCCTCGGCGTCAGATGAAGCGATGCCATACGTCGACAATACGACATCCGGCTGCTCTTCTTCAAGGAAACGGCTGAACTCTTCGCTTTTCGGGCGTACGGGTCCGTAATGCATATAGACTTTCAGGTCCGGCGCAAAACGCTCGAGTTCTTTCTGCCAGTTGCCGAGCACCGAAGTCGGGCAGATGATCAGCGACGGCTGCTCCTGTTTTTCCTTATGGACATGCAGCAGATAGGCGATCAGCTGGACTGTCTTGCCAAGTCCCATATCATCGGCAAGGCATAGGCCAAAGCCTTCTTCCCGCATGAATACGAGATAGTCAAAACCAGTTTTCTGATATGGCCTCAGTTCCGTAAGGAGATTTTCAGGAATTTCCGTCTGCGGCAGGTCGCGTTTATCGAGCAGTTTCTCCAACAGGACCTTCAGCGATTTATTCAAATTGAACTCGACAAGCGGATCGTCTTCATCAGCCGCTTCCTCGAGCATGATTTCAGGCACATTCTGGAACAGCATATCTTTGATCGTCCAGTCTGCGTCATCCGCTTCTTCAATCATTTTCCGGAGCTGCAGGAGAAGGTTCGAATCCACCCGCACCCATTCATTGCCGATGCGAATAAATTCCTTGTTCTCGGACACGAGCCGTTCAAAATCCTGCATGCTGAGTTCGTGGCCATTCAATGAGAATTGCCAGTCAAAGCGGATAATCTGATCGAGTCCCACAACCGACGCTTTTTTAACGGGTGAATGTACGTTTGCTTTGACGCGCACTTTGGATTCCTGAACAGCCTGCAGCCAGGAGGGAATGGATACTTCGATGCCGAACGCCTGCAGGATTTCGGTATCGTTGCGAAGGAATTCGAGCACCTGCGTATCAGACCATTCCGCGTAATAGAGGCGGGTTTCATCAAAGCCGTCAACTGATGGGCACAGGCTTAACACAAGCGCCTGCTTTTCCGCAATTTCAGCGTGGCGGCTGCGCCATTTTTCAGGCAGCACCTTTTCAAGCGGTTCATCCATACGGCGTTTTGAAGGGGTCCAATAAACACTGCCGCGTTTTGACCGAATCACCACTTTGAATGTCCAGTCCGGCGTTTCATCGGGCTCGCTCAATTGCACAGCCATCACGTAATCTTCCGCAGGCTCCAGCCCTTCCCAGCCTGTCTGCTGGATAAAATGCTGGATATACGGAAGCTGGGCCGTCGTCAGGCCTTTTTGGCTGAGCTGCTGGCTGATGGTATCGCTCAGAAACGCCTGGATTTCCATATCGCCGTAGCTGCTGTCGATGAGGATATCCTCACCATCAACCGTGACGTGCTCCCATAAACCGGGATCGTTCAGGGAATCGGCGACTTTGCCGGCAAGTTCAAGCCAGGCGGCATCGTCTGCAGTCTGCCCTTTGAACGTGACATAATGATGGGCAACGCCTGCAAACAGCCTGACAAAATCAGCCGGCGGCAAAACGAGGTCAAGGCCGTCGATTTCTGACTTTAAACCGAAAAAGCTGTCTTTGTCCATGAAATATAAAAAAGGGCTCCAAATTTCAGGCGGAATCCGGTTTCCTGTTTCGTTGATGGCCTGAATACGGAAGCTGTTTCCCTTGGTGACTTTTAAGTAATAGATGCGGCTTCCTTCTGTTTGGAATTGAGTCATACCAAATTTCCTTTCTCAATCTCTTCCTGCAGTGCACGGAGACGTTTATTCTGTGTCCGGATTTCTTTCATATAGGATTTCCAGAACTCCATTTGATCGCTCTTTTTGCAGGCGGCTTTCATCTTTTTCCAGATGCGCACGGCCTGTTTGTAGCTGTTGCGGCTGCGTTCGTCCAAATGGGCCATGGCATAGCGGTGATACAGGGGCAGCACATAATCCGGAGCGGCTTCCTGCACTTCCTTCAATCCGCATTCTTCAGCAAAATACAACGGCGAACTGTGCATATGGTGCAGTTCCGCCCATTGCTTGAACAGCCCTTTTTCAATCAGATAAGTTGAATAGGCAGGGAGGCCGTAGTGGCCGAATTGCCTGAAAAGATCTTCCCAGTCCGCTTCACTCAAATTGATGAGCGAGAAAAGACGGCTTAATGTGCGGACGTACTGGTGGCGGTATTGCGTATACAAGCCTTCGAACAGGAAGGTTTTTACATGCGGTTTGACTGCCGACAGAATCGCTTCAAGCGCATGCATGTGCTGTTCTTCCTCAGCCAGAATAGCCAGCTGGATCCAGTCGTGCGCTTCATTCGGCGTTATTTTTTTCAGTTCCACGGTCTGTTTCAGCAGAATGGCGAAAAAGACGGAAACCCGTTCATCGGGCCGCGGGAATACCGCCAGCTCCTCTTTGCGCATTTTGTCATTTGTGAAAAGAACAGTCCAGAACATCCGGTAAACGGCCAGACGCTGGGAAGACGAACCGTCTTTTATTGCAGCGAAAGAACGGACCATGTCCCGGAGGCCATCAAAAAAAGCATCCGACTCAAAAGTACGGTGCTGGCCGTGCAATTGGCCCAGCAGGTCGCCGAGTTCCTGCAATTCGTCCTCGAACCAGGTTTTGAAAAATGAATGATGGACATCATTGGTGCCGGAAACATAAGTATTCCAGACCTCCGACAGTGAAATGAAATGGGCGTAAGCGCGGAACAGCGTTTTCCATTCGCGTTCAAGCGGCACAAAAGACAGCGCATTTTTCAGCCGGCCGTCATGCATCTGTTCAAAATAGAAATAGTTTCTCGTTGTATAATCGGGAATCGGATCGCGCCATACGCTTTTGATGACTTTTGTCCATTGCTGCGGCGAACGTTTATCGCCGAATGTCGGAACCTGATCCAGTTCCTTTGCCCGCCATTCACCGACCCACTGTGACAGGGAACCGATTTTCTGGTATAAAGCGAAAATCACGGCAAGCCGGTGGCGGCACATATCGTCCTGCGGACAGGCGCAGACCGCTGTCATCTTTTCAAAATTCATAACGACTTTTACCGCGTGAGCATCTTTCACCACTGCTTCGAGGAGCAGCCGCTCTTCATTGAATGACTGAATCTGCACACCATCATGGCGAACTAAAAAAACTGCTTTTCGAACCATTTCCTCATCCAGCGCACGCGCGGGATTGAGGGACTTCTCGACAGCAGCCATATAATTGTGGATTGTATCTTCATATTGTTGTGCCAGGGATTGAACCGTAGCCATTTGCATCGCCCCAAAATAAAACTTTCCTTCTATTATACTTCTTTCCGGCTGGCGCGTAAATGAAGAAGGAAACTTAGACGTTTTCAGCTTTAGTAAATATTTTTTTAAGGAAACCTCTTTTTTGCTGACGCATAGACTATACTGGAGAAAGAATGAATCTTATTACCCAATAAAGTAGACAGGAGCATGACTTTGGAGCATTTATATGTACTGGAAATCCCTGATTTGCAGAGCGTATTAAATCAGGAAGATATCGTCATTTGGGAACTATTCTTATTGAACGAAGAAAAACGTTACGAAAAAATGCGTTTTCAACTTTCAGGTAGTGAAGGCTGCTATACTTTCGACAGGGTTGAGGCGTGCAACAGCAGGCTTGGCAAGGTTCAAATCGATTTCGACAATAAAAGGCTCATCTTTGAACCAGGCGCGGCCGAAGATAAAGAATTCGAACAGTTTCTGCTCCATGCGCTGTCCCAGATCTTCGTAAGGATCAAAAACGACCGGATTCAATTCCTGGCGACGGCCAATAATAAAAGAAAGAAAAGATTAAACACAAGAAGATGATTCTTGTGTTTTTTTAGTTACGAAAAGGGGAATATGTGGTATGATTGATAAAACAGAATATTCTAAATTCAGAGAGGGGGGAACCGTCATGCTGCATGTAAAAATGATGAAACCATTCTATACAAAGAAAGAAGAGCATCTGGTTAAATTCGTCTTTGCCTACCAATACCTCTCAATTATGAAAGATGATGAATTATTTCATTTTATCCCGGTTGAAGGGAAAGAAATTGTCGTCAATATGAATACTTTCCAGGTTGAAAATTTATCTGAAGTCTTTGTTTTCCAGAAAGGAAACCGATTTATCCGGCTGCCGCTGTATCAACTCCTGCTGGTATCCGATATTCATATGCATCTCCAATCCATCCTGCAGGGAGAAACCGCAGGAATCGCTGAAATTCCGGAACAGGCAAAAACAGAAGCCATGGAAGTAATTGAATCTCTGGAACGTGAAAACTTGAATCGATTGATTGATTTTGCGCTGGAGTCGCGGGACGAAGTGATGTTCCATGAACTGCTGGCCATACAACAGCTTAATGGAGGTCTGCCAAGTGAAACCTGATTCTTGCCGAGTGAAATTCATATTTAAATGACTGCGCCTGCCCGGAGCGAACAGGGGAGGCGTTTTCATTTGCCCTGATGGGATACCGGCAAAAACCCCTCTTCCAATAAATCCGGAGGAGGGGTTTTATGGTTTGTAAGTATACATGAGTCACCTCTACATCATTGTGAAAACGTTGACAATCAGCATTACGAATGCTGAGCCACCGATTCCCAAAGCAAGATCTTCCCATCCAAGTTCAAGCGCTTTTTCGAAATTCATGTCAATCCACTCCTTTTGTCAGCTTCTAAGTTTGTGCAGAAGATCTTGCAAACAGTTATAAATCCTTGCCTGATCTATAACGTGTTTTGATTGTATTAAATAATCAAAAAAATGTCATGGTTATTTATATCTAAATATTTGAATTATTTAGATATATTAAGACCGAATATCAAAAAAATATCCGTCAGTGAATTATTATTCAATATTATATTGAAATATTCAAAATAAGCTGGTATATTTAATAAAAGAATTTTCAAAATTTGGGAAACGACCCCAGCGAAGAGGAGCCAGTCATCATGAAATTTTATTTGTCCATGGATATGGAAGGTGTCACCGCTTTACCGGATTATACATATGTGGATTCAAGTGAACATAATTACGAACGAGGGCGCCGTTTGATGACTCAGGATGCGAATGCCATCATCGAAGGTGCTTTTACTCATGGAGCAAATGAATTTTTGGTCAATGACAGCCATTCGAAAATGAACAACCTGATTGCCGAAGAGCTGCACGAAGATGCGCTGCTGATCACAGGCGGCGTCAAAGCCTATTCGATGGTCGAAGGGCTGGATGCAAGTTATGATGGCGCCTTTTTTGCCGGCTATCATGCGAGGGCCGGTCAAAAAGGGGTCATGTCCCATGCGATGATCTTTGGTGTTCGTTCAATGTGGATTAACGACACGGAAATCGGTGAACTGGGCTTGAATGCTTATGTGGCGGGCCATTACGGGGTGCCGATTCTGATGGTTGCGGGTGATGACTGTGCATGCCGTGAAGCGGAAGCGCTGATTCCGAACATTGTCACTGCGGCGGTAAAGGAATCCCTGACACGCTCAGCCGTTAAAACGCTGCATCCGAAAAAAGCGCAGGCATTATTGCGTGAGAAAACGAAACAGGCCATTGAAAACCGGGCCAATGTGAAACCGCTTACGCCTCCGGAAAGTCCGGTGCTGAAAATCGAATTCACGAATTTTGGGCAGGCGGAACTGGCGGCCATGATGCCGGGCTGCACGATCGAAGAAGGAACGACGATTGTCCGTTACGAGGCAAAAGATATATTGGAAGCTTACCGGGCAATGCTTGTCATGGTTGAACTCGCTGCACAGTCGCAGTTCAATTAAAAGGGGGATTTAGAGAAAATGGCAATGTACATATTCAAACGTTTCTGGATGATGCTGGCGACGATTTTCATCATTGCGACGCTGACGTTTTTCCTGATGCACGCCGTACCGGGTTCGCCGCTGGAAGCGGAACGGACGACCAACGAAACCATCCAGGCCAATCTGGAAAAATTCTATAAATTGGATCAGCCGCTGCACATCCAGTATTTCGACTATATGAAATCAATTGCGACGTTCGATTTCGGACCATCCATCAAAGATCCGAACCGGACGGTCAATGAATTGCTTGAACGGGGCTTCCCGATTTCCTTCGAACTCGGCATCATCACGATTCTTGTCGCCGTCATATCGGGGATCCTGCTCGGCACCTTGGCAGCGCTGCGGCACAATAAAATGATCGATTACGCGGCGATGGCGTTCGCCGTCATCGGGATTTCCATTCCGAACTTCGTACTGGCGACGCTGTTGATCCAGCAGCTCGCTGTTACCTGGGGAATCTTTCCGCCGGCCACCTGGAAAAGCCCGATGCATATGGTCCTGCCGGTGCTGGCGCTGGCAACAGGGCCAATGGCGATCATCGCCCGCCTGACGCGGTCGAGCATGCTTGAAGTTTTGACGCAGGATTACATAAAAATGGCGCGTGCCAAAGGCATCAAACCGATTCGCATCGTATTGCGCCATGCACTCAGAAATGCGCTGATGCCTGTCGTCACCATCATGGGGACGCTGCTCGCCGGAATTCTGACCGGAACATTCGTCATTGAAAAGATTTTCGCGATTCCGGGCATGGGGAAATACTTTGTCGACTCGATCAACAACCGGGATTATCCGGTCATTATGGGAACAACCGTTTTCTACAGCGCGTTTTTGATTTTCATGCTGTTCCTTGTGGACATCGTATATGGACTTCTTGATCCGCGTATCAAGCTCCACAAAAAAGAAGGTGATGTGTGATGACACAGGTTCGTGATGATTGGTTCCGTCCGCTCGAAAGGGACGGAGATGAAAAAGAGCAGGTCGTCCGCCCGTCTTTATCCTATTGGAAAGATGCGTGGCGGCGTTTAAAGAAAAATAAATTGGCGATGCTCGGACTGGGCTTTTTAATCTTCCTGGCAGTTATGGCGATTTTCGGCCCGATCCTGTCACCTCACTCAGTGACGACGCAGGATCTGCCGAATCAAAACCAGCCGCCGAGCAGCACACACTGGTTCGGCACTGATGAAGCGGGACGCGATGTCTTTACAAGAACATGGTATGGTGCGCGGATTTCCCTGTTTGTCGGATTGATGGCTGCTTTGATTGATTTTACGATCGGCATCATCTACGGAGGCATTGCCGGTTATAAAGGCGGAAGAACCGATACACTGATGATGCGTGTGGTTGAAATTCTTTACGGATTACCGTATCTGTTGGTCGTTATTCTTTTGCTCGTGGTCATGGGCCCGAGTTTGACGACGATCATCATCGCCCTGACGATCACCGGCTGGGTCGGTATGGCCCGGATTGTGAGGGGCCAGGTGCTGCAGGTGAAGAACTATGAATTTGTAACGGCGTCAAAATCCTTTGGCGCAAACTCGTCGCGCATCATCCGGAAAAACCTTATACCGAATGCCATGGGTCCGATCATTGTCCAAATGACATTGACGGTGCCGAGCGCGATTTTCGCGGAAGCGTTCCTGAGTTTTCTTGGACTCGGCATCCAGGCGCCGTTCGCGAGCTGGGGCGTTATGGCGAATGATGCCTTGCCGGTAATCATTTCCGGTGACTGGTGGAGATTATTCTTCCCTGCATTATTCATTTCTTTAACAATGTTTGCATTTAACGTATTGGGTGACGGGCTGCAGGATGCGCTCGATCCGAAAATGAGGGGGTGACAGCATGACTGGCAAACAACTGGCAGATGAACTGTCACGTTCACGGCTTGAAGACGGCGCTGAAGTGGATCCCGTCCTGCACGAGGGGAAACGCGGAAAAATCGTTTCACCGAAGAAGAAGCGGACAATTTCATCGGAAAAAATATTGGAAGTGGATGATCTCCATGTCACGTTCAGTACATACGGAGGCACGGTCCAGGCCGTGCGCGGAGTGACTTTCGATTTGTATAAAGGAGAGACGCTGGCGATCGTCGGCGAGTCGGGCTGCGGAAAATCCGTGACATCAAACGCCATCATGGGTCTCGTGGAACAGCCGCCCGGCAAAATTTCTTCAAAAGGTGTTCATTTCAAATCAAGAAACCTGGCAAAACTGTCGAAAAAAGAGATGCGCAAAATTCAGGGCGTCGATATTTCGATGATTTTCCAGGATCCGATGACGGCGTTAAATCCGACGCTGACCATCGGGGAACAATTGATGGAAGGCGTGAAACAGCACAAGAACCTGAGTAGCGCCGAAGCGAAAAAACGCGCCATCGAAATGCTGTCGCTTGTCGGGATTCCGAATCCGGATGAGCGGCTGAAGCAATACCCGCACCAATTTTCCGGCGGCATGCGGCAGCGAATCGTCATTGCGATCGCGCTGATCTGCGAGCCGGAACTGCTGATTGCGGATGAACCGACGACAGCGCTCGATGTGACGATTCAGGCGCAGATCCTGGAATTGTTTGAAGAAATTCAATCAAAGACAGGCGTCTCCATCATTTTGATCACCCATGATTTAGGGGTGGTGGCGAAAATTGCCGACCGTATCGCGGTCATGTACGCCGGCAAAATTATCGAAACAGGCAACAAGCGGGAAATTTTCTACACGCCGCAGCATCCGTATACGCAGGGCTTACTGAGTTCAGTGCCGCGTCTTGATTTGACCGGCGGGGAATTAAAACCGATCGACGGCACACCGCCGGATCTGTTTTCTCCGCCTTCGGGCTGCCCGTTCGCTGCCCGCTGCCCGTTTGCCATGGAAGTCTGCAGGGAGGTCTATCCGGCTACAACCGAAAAATCGGACACACACCGGGTCGACTGCTGGCTGCAGGACAGCCGGGCACAGAAACTGATTGAAGAAGGGGCATTTGCCCGGTAACTCGGCTGAACGCGCAATCCGCGCATTCACATAGCATCACAACACACATAAAGGGGGCAACAAGATGAAGAAATGGCTGGTTTTATTTCTCATGGCAATGTTTGTTTTCGTTCTTGCGGCATGTACCGCAAGCGAAGACGCGGGAGAAGAAACGCCTGATGAAGGCGGAGAAAGCGCAGAAGGAACCCCGGATTCCGGCGGCGACAAAATCCTGTTGATGAATAACGGTGCAGAGCCGACATCATTCGATCCATCGATCGGATTCGATGCAGTATCCTGGTCAGCGCTCAATAACCTGATGGAAGGCTTGACGCGACTGGATGAAAGTTCACAGCCGGTCGAAGCGACTGCTGAAGCAATCGACATTTCAGAAGACGGTTTGACTTACACATTCACAATCCGTGAAGGTGCAAACTGGTCGAATGGCGAACCGGTGACGGCTGGCGATTTCGTATTCGCATGGCGCCATATGCTGAACCCGGAAACAGCTTCACCTGCCGCGTTCCTTGCTTACTTCATTGAAGGTGCAGAAAGTTACAACAGTGGAGAAGGATCTCCTGAAGATGTAGCGGTAGTGGCGGAAGACGATAAAACTCTTGTCGTTACGCTGACTGCTCCAACTGAAGCATTCCTGAACATCATCACGAACCCGAGCTTCTTCCCGATCCACGAAGCGACGGCAACTGAAAATCCGCAGTGGCACACAGAAGCGGAATCATTCATCGGCAACGGGCCATTCAAATTGGCATCATGGAGCCACGATGAAAACTTCGTATTTGAAAAGAACGAAGAATACTGGGATGCCGACAGCGTTAAATTGGACGGCGTTGAGTGGGAAATGGTAAACGACGAAAATACGGAATACCAGATGTATGAAGCAGGCGACCTGGATGTATCGAATGTGCCGTCAGAATTGTCGGAGCAGCTGATGGATTCACCGGACCTCGTTACTCTTGATCAGGCGGGAACTTATTTCTACCGTTACAACGTAGAGATGGAACCGTTCAACAATAAAAAAGTCCGTCAGGCTTTGGCGTTTGCAGTCAACCAGGACGATATTGTGCAATACGTAACGAAAAATGGCGAGAAACCGGCTTACGGCTTCACTTCTTACGGATTTGAAGGTCCGGACGGCACGGATTTCCGTGACGCTGCAGGTGATCTTGTGAAATTCGACGCTGAAAAAGCGAAGCAATTGCTTGAAGAAGGGATGGCTGAAGAAGGCTGGGATACATTGCCTGAAATCACGATCACATATTCAACAAGCCCGACTCACCAGATCATCGCAGAAACTTTGCAGGATCAGTTCAAACAGACACTGGACATCGATGTTAAATTGCAGAACGTGGAAAGCTCCGTATTTGCAGCGGAACAAAAAGAATTCAAATACCAGATGTCACGTTCTTCGTTCCTTTCCGATTACGCGGATCCTGTGAACGCACTCGAGAGCTTCATCACTGGCTCATCGATGAACCGTACGCAGTGGTCGAATCCTGAGTTCGATCAATTGATTGCGGATGCGAAAACAGAGACGGATTCAGAAGCACGCTGGGAAATGCTGATCGAAGCTGAGAAACTCCTGATGGACGAAATGCCGATCTTCCCGATCCATTTCTACAACCAGGTTCAGCTTGAAAAAGAAGGCATCGAGGGCATCCTTCGCCACCCGGTTGGCTATATCGATCTTAAGTACGCTGATAAGCAATAAAATCTTTATTAGTTGAAAAGACTCGCTAACCGATATTGCGCAAAACAGCTGCGCTTGCCTGGGGGCTTGCGCTGAGCTAACTCGTACTCGTTGCACTTCGTCCGAGTGGATCTCA
>NZ_JRGN01000237.1 GCF_000775575.1 Planococcus sp. CAU13 | reverse complement strand
ATGCCGATCATAAACGTCACTATGCCGATCATAAATTTCAAATTGACTGGAAATGAGTCTGTTACAGTGTTTTATTTATGTGATTTCTTCTCTGTCATAGCGGATTTTCGAAAGAAACGTATAAAATTACATGTTTTTTCAGGAATATCAATTAAAAACTTTCAAATAATAGATGAAGTCAAAAACCACACCAGAAAAAACAAGAGAAACGCTGAAGCCCAATCGTGAACTGACCCGGTAATTTGAGACACAAGA
>NZ_JRGN01000246.1 GCF_000775575.1 Planococcus sp. CAU13 | reverse complement strand
TTTATTTGCGCAGTGATATTTTTCTTTGAATCGCAATAAAAAACCACCTTCAACCGAAGGCGGTTTAAGCATAATTCATCAACTTTGTATTTGATATTTACGATTTTTGTTTGCACCGGTTTTAGTCAGATTGCTTTCTGTCAGCATTCTGGATGCTGCATAAATGGATGTTACTCCACTAAACCGCCTGAACTCCTTGTTATCTATTTCATGGCTGATCAAATTGAAATACTCCTGCAGCGTCAGCTTATGCGCCAGCGGGTCGCGATGACCGCATACAGTACAACGCCAAATTTTATAAAGCCGCTCAACCGCTATCTTTCTGCATTCAACACATTTCACACCTGTCATCAAATCACGCGGTTCGATTCGATAATATTCACATAAAGGCGGACGCTCATACGGGTAAATGTTCGCTTCTATCGCCTTGCGGATCTTGCTCGGCTTAGGGGAATCAGCCGCTGGTTCCATCGATTCAAGAATCTCATAAATTTTTTCAACCACCTGATAGGTTTTGCAGATGTGCTTATTAACCGGCTTCGCAATAAACTCGCAATGCCTCGGGGTGAAGACAACTACTCCATCAATTGGTGGATGCTTTACTTTTCTTTTTTTCAGCCACAACTCGAGAAAACGGGTATGCTTGGCGAGCTGCACCAATGGGTCGTCCATTACCATTTTTTCACCTTCATTATTAAATCGGTAAAACTCGGTTGTCACTGCATCAAAATGGATTTTCCCGCTGATATTCTTCGAACTGATAATAATAAGGCAACGCGGTGTCACCAGCAGTCCATCGATCTGTACTTTCCAATCGCCAAGCCGCAAACCGATATCCCACAAAATTTCATACGGTTCCGGCCAGTGAAACTCGGCCATTTTTGCATGCAAGCGCTTTTCTCCTTGCCAGCCGGCTTCGTACCGGTGAAATTCCTTTTTTAAATACTCCTGCTGCGTGTGCCCTGATGGCAACCGTTCAATCAGCAACCGCACGCATTCCCACATCTCCAATTGTTCCTCCCCTATCCAAATCCCCGCCTCTCCATCAAGTTATCTGAATTATAACACTGTTATTCAGAAGAAAGACGGAACCTTTCAGCTTCAGCTCAATTAAAATTCAAACCCTGATTTGAAAGCAGTCCGCGGCTGCGGACTGCCCAGGGGGCGGGGTCTGCCCCGCCCGATCTTGGGTAATAAGGGGCTTCATCATTGGGTGTGGTTGAACGGAAAGGTTTTAGTTCTATCATCTGATTGGCATAGGAATTTCATTTCTGCATTAAAAAGAGGCTGTCCCCTATTTTAGGGACAGCCCTCGTTACAGAATTTATTGAAGTGAAGAATTCTCGACAAGTTCGAACTCAAATTCCAGCAGTTCACCGTCGCGGTACGCTTTCACCTGCAGCATTTCACCGATTTCCTTTTCTTCGTAAAGATGCTTGCGCAAGGCGATGCTGCCGTCGATCGGGATGCCATCCATTTCAACGATGACGTCGTATTGCTGAAGGCCGGCTTCAGCCGCTCCGGAATCCGGCAGAACTGAGTTGACCACTACGCCACCCTCAACTTCAGCCGGCAGATTCAGCGTCTCCTCGCGGTACATCTGTGGCACCTGGTCCAGATCCAGCAAGGTGATGCCCATCGCCGGGCGCACCATCTGGCCGTCCGATTCGAGCGATTCAATGATTGGAATCGCCGTGTTGATCGGGATGGCAAAACCGATGCCTTCTGCAGTCGCCGGATTGATCTTCATGGAATTGATGCCAATTAGCTGGCCGCTGATATTGATCAGTGCACCTCCGCTGTTGCCGGGGTTGATCGCCGCATCCGTCTGCAGCACTTCCACTTCCCAGTCGACCACATTATCACCGTCAATGTCGACCGGCACTGCCCGGTCCGTGCCGGATACCACACCGGTCGTAACCGAACCATAAAAATCAAGGCCGAGAGGATTTCCGATGGCGATAACCGTTTCACCTTGTTTCAGCACATCCGAGTCACCGAACTGCGCCACGTTGTCTATGCCTTCACTGTCCATGCTGAGGACGGCGAGATCCGTCCAGACGTCACTTCCAACAAGTGTCGCTTCTTTTTTGCCGCCATCCGGCATCGTCACTTCGATGTCCGTGGCGCCGTTTACTACGTGATGATTGGTTACGACATAAGCAGTGCCGTTGTCATTTTTATAGATGACGCCCGAGCCTGTACCAACAGCCTGGCTTGGCGATTCGGAAAAGAAATCCGAAGCCGCCTGCAGATTCGTTACGCCCACAACCGTGTCATTCGCAATGTCGACAGCCTCCGTCACGTCATTCGTCACTTCCACTGAACGCTGCTCCGTTTGTCCCTGTTCACTGCTTTCCACTGTTTCCTGCTGGTTCTGCGCTGTTTGCGAGCTGTTTCCCGGCAGCAGTTCCGGCCGTGCGCTGAACAGCAGCCATATCAGCAATGCCCCCACCAGAACGCCGCCCAGCCCTGCCAAAAATGTGCGTCCCCGTTTCGGGCGCTGCCGTCTTCCATTAGGTGTCTGATCGTAGTAACCCATCTGCTCCATCCTCTCAGAAAACTTCTTTCCCTAATTCTATGAAGAGAATTCTGACAATGCAAGCTTGAGCCTCTTTATCCGTGACAAACTAAAAAACCGGAAGCTTTTCCGCTTCCGGTCTTTCCATCGCACTTATACTTCTACCAGTTTCGTCGGCACAAACGCGTCTGTATCCAGCAGGTCCACATACTCGCCGACGATGATGCCTTTGGTCTGAAGTGTCTGCTCGACGCTCATGCGCGCCAGGTCCTTCATATTATTATCCCGGCTTAAATGCGAAAGATAAATTTTTGTCGGCTTTTCCGCCATCACTTCACTCATGGCGACTGCCGCGTCCTCATTGGATACATGCCCTACATCGCTCAGGATCCGGCGTTTGACCGACCACGGATAACGGCCCATCTGCAGCATCCCGACGTCGTGATTGCTCTCAAATACATAGGCATCCGATGCCTGGATGATGCCTTTCATCTTATCGCTGACATAACCGGTGTCCGTAATCAGCGTCAGTTTGCGGCCGTTTTCATGAAAAACGTAGAACATCGGATCAGCCGCATCATGCGACACGGCGAACGACTGGATATCCAGTGAACCAAAAGTTTTCACCGTGTCCATGTCGAAGTGGAAACGCTGTTCAACCGGTATCGCCCCGACCAGATTCTCCATCGCCTGCCATGTTTTGGCGTTGGCATAGATTGGCACTTTGTGTTTGCGGGCCGCGATTCCAAGCCCTTTGATATGGTCACTGTGTTCATGCGTCACAAGGATGCCATCCAGGTCGCCCATTTTTTTGCCGATGGAAGCGAATAATTCTTCCATCTTGCGGCCGCTCAGTCCCGCATCCACGAGAAATGAATGGCGGTCATTTTCTATATAGATGGCATTGCCGCTGGAGCCGCTTGCCAATACACTAAAACGCATACTAAAAACTCCTTACTCTGAACCTTCTTCTTCAGGTGCCTTGAACTCAATGATTCCGTCTTTGACGGCATTGACAAAATAATCCGCTGTTGAGCCGTCTTCCAGTTCCACGATGACCCTCCAGGTCGGCAGGAACATCCGTGTCTCATCCGACACAGCCACATACACAGAATAGCCGAGATCCACAGACAGAACTTCGGAATTCTGCTGCAGCAGTCCATTTTGATAAAGGGTTTCAATCGCTCTTTTCGGAGAGATGAGGTCTTTGCTCTGCGCATTTGGCACCAGGTCTGTAAAGATGGTCTGTTCATAGCGGACCGCTTTCCCTTCATCGTTGAAGAAAAGAGTCACTTTACCGCTATCACTATGATACAATGTTTTCCCTTCGATTACCTGATAGAAGATTGCCGTGTTTTCTTCTTCATTTACTTCCCACAGAACATATTCATCGCCTTCATAAACGTTCCCTGCAATAAAAGCTTCGAGGCTTTCCTTGCTTTTATTGTCCCCTATTGAGACTGGTTCGCTGAACGCCACATTCAGCAAATAATCTTCCTCTACCGCCGCGGCCCGTATATTTTCAGAAGGGGCATCTTCTGTCGCGAAGGTTTTTCTGGTGCCGCTGATATACGGTTCTTCCCCCGGATCTGCCTCCAGATTGTCAGGGTAGGTAATATTGTCGATTTCAAGACGGGCGTCCACTGCAGGCTCCGATAACTTCGAATAGTTTTCGGCTTCGGTGTAGCGTTCCAAATACAGGGAGTACAAAAAGATATTTAAGATGGAAAAGACGATAATGAAAATCGACTTTGTTCTACTCCAATCCAAATGGTCCTCCCCCTATCACATCGTTTGGTAATTTAAGCCATGAGCCGTCCATTCTGTAATACCAGATCGGCTCGGCAACCATAAGCCGGTCAGGGTCATTCGAGTTGCGCATCAGTTCGTAACCCAGCATAATATCCGTTACCGCGGCCCGTTTCTCTTCTTCGAGGCGAGCCAATGCGGCAAGAACCGCAGAGCCGGATGCCTGATCTTTAAGAACGGTTCTGCCGGTCGGCTCCAATATATAAATCGGCCGCTCGTAGCGGAAAACCTGCTCTTCGCCGTCAGCTATCCCCCACTTCACATCTATTGCAGTGGAGAGAGGTGAGCCGAAAACCGGTATATTATTGATAAACAGCCGGTACTCAATTTCCTGGTTGAGCGGTTCCATGCCAAAATAATAATAGTCGTTTGTCCAGCCGCCGTGGTCATTGATGAATTTGATCGTATTGAAAACCAGTTCCGACGGGATGGCCGGATCTGCGGTTTCCGCCTTGGACTGAACGTAATTCAAGCCTTTGATGACTGCTTCTTTTTCCAGGAAGGCACCGGTATTGTCGGTATAACCGCCGTCCATCAAACTGCTGGCCGGCTGGAAACTGGAACCGTCAAACAGCCTGTCGGCATATTCCTCCAGCGGCGTTTCTTCATAAAGATAAACATAACTCGACAGGTTAACCGGTTCTGCCGGTACATAAATCGGCATGGTTCCAATCGATTCATTCGTTATATAAAGCGGGTACTGCTCGGAAGGCGCAATGATATTTCTTTCGAATTTCGAGAAGTCGCTTATTGGGGTGACCCCCTGGTAGATGCGGCCCGATTCCGAGTTGATGAAGTACACAACCAGTTCACCGTTTGCGGAACTTTCCCAGTTTACGACCAGCCGGTTAATAGTCGCTTCCGGTACATTGGTATCGGAAATATCCACCATCGCATCCAAAACCGGGAATGGCACACCGCCCGGATAATACAAGACGGCACGCGAAGGCTGATGCATATATTCAATCATTTCATCAGCAGTCGCTTCATCTGACAATAACATCAAGTCACTGATCTGCCACTGGTCCATTGAATTCAGGAACAGATCAATTTCGTCATTATTGACTGATCCGGTGATGTTTTCTTCGCTGTGGTACAGGATTTTAAGCGGCCGGATTACCTGTTCAATTTTTTTCGTATCGGCGATAGCCGTATCAATGGCAGGCGTCGGATCGATGGGATCCAAAGTCGTCGGGGTAAAATTCCAGATGATGAACGTCAGGGCCAGACTGAGAAACACCAGCAGGAACAGCGCAATCGACTTTATCTGTTCGATATATTTCATTCCCACTCACCTCCGTCATCTGTTACAAATGGAAGCGTGAAGAAAATCGTGGTCCCTTTGCCATACTTGCTTTCCGCCCATATGGTGCCTCCGTGGACATTGACCACTTCTTTGGAAATGGCCAGCCCCAGTCCGGTACCGCCCATTTCCCTCGAACGCGCCCGGTCGACACGATAGAACCGCTCGAAAATCTTATCGAGGTTCTCTTTTGGTATCCCCATCCCCTGGTCGCTGATTTTTGCCTGGAGCATGCCGTCTTCTTCGCTGAGCCTGAAGGAAACCTTGCCGCCGTCCGGTGAGTATTTCAGCGCATTGGAAATGATATTATCGAATACTTGCGTCATCTTATCCGGATCGATTTCAACAAAATAAGGTGTTTTGGGCATGTCACGTTCGAACGTCACATTCTGTGATTTCGACATCTCAAAACGGTCGATGATGCGGTTGAAGAATACTTTGAAATCAACCATTTCTTTATTGAGCTCCGTATCACCGGAATCCATTTTGGACAGTTTCAGCAGGTCGTTGACAAGGCGGATCATGCGCTCTGTTTCCGTTTGTGTGACATTCAGGAAACGCGGAGCCAGATCATTGTCCTGCCAGGCGCCTTCAGCCAGCGCTTCAAGGTAACTGCGCATCGTCGTCAATGGCGTACGCAGTTCATGGGATACGTTCGCCACGAATTCACGCCGTTCCATATCGATTTTTTCCTGTTCCGTGTTATCGTGCAGGACCGCGATCAAGCCGTTGACGAAACCGGTCTCTTTTTGGATGACCGAGAAATTCGTCCGCAGCAGCGCGCTTTGTTCATACGTCCCAAAATCGAGCGTAATGGCGTCTTTCATATGGATCAGATCTTCAAATGTATATTCGTTTTCCAGTCCCAAAACGCTTGTGATCGGACGGTTCATCACCGTTTCACGTGAAACATTCAAGAGGCGGAGCGCCGGGTCGTTGATCAGGATGATTCTCCCTCTCCGGTCCGTCGACAGCACGCCGTCTGTCATGTTCGCCAGAATGGAAGCCAGTTTACGGCGTTCGCTTTCTGTCGACTGCTGGGATTCCTGCAATCTGTTCGTCAAATGGTTGAACGCTTTCGCCAGCTGGCCGATTTCATCGTCGCCGTAAACGCGTACTTTGCGCGAGAAATTCCCTTTTGCCATCGCCTGTGCGTGTTTCCGCATATCGGAAATCGGCTTTGAAATGGTTTGGGCCACCAGAATCCCGAGAATCGCTGTAATGAGCATGGCAAGAGCGGTCCCACCTGCCAGAATCGAGTTAATTTCGTCCATTTGGTCATAGACGTTTTCAACTTTCGCTTCCAGGTACAGGGCTCCGAGCAATTCGCCCCCTGCGGTCACAATCGGCTGCGTCACTACCCATACACGCCGGTCATTTTCTTCATTGATTTTGATTTGTTCCCTTGGCTCCACATGGACAATCGTTTCCCGCACCAGATCATCTGCCGAGCGCTGGCCGATCAGCGGCTGCTTTTCAATGGCCGAAGAGCCGAGAATGCGATAGCGCGAATCCACTACCCGGATCTCCGAAATGTCTGCAGAGTTAAAACCCTGCAGCACGGACCGGAGACTTTGTTCCACTGTCAGATCATCATCCGTCCGGTTTCTGATCATTTCCTCCCGGACACTGAATTCGATGATTTCCATACGGTCCAAAATTGATTCTTCAAAGTTGTCGATCAGTCTGGTCTCCAATTGTTCTGCAAAATAAAGGCCGATAATCTGCATCGCCAACAGAATCAGCAAGATATAAATCAGCACGATTTTCACGTGGATTGATTTGAAAAAAGTCACTTTCTGCATTCAGTCTACTCCTGTTCAGGATTTCGCAAATAATAACCCACGCCGCGGCGCGTTACGATCCATGCCGGATGGCTCGGGTTATCTTCAATTTTTTCACGCAAGCGGCGGATGGTGACATCCACTGTGCGCACATCTCCAAAATAATCATAGCCCCATACGGTCTGAAGCAAATGCTCGCGCGTCATGACTTGGCCGATGTGCTTGCCCAGGTAATGAAGCAATTCAAATTCGCGGTGCGTCAATTCGATCGTTTCGTCGCGTTTAAGAACCAGATAGGCATCCGGCTGAATCGTCAGTGCACCCACCTGGATGTCATTTGAATTCGGGCCTGCTTCTTCAGAAGGCACGATATTCTGCCGTCGCAGGTTTGCTTTGACGCGAGCCACCAATTCCCGCGTGGAGAACGGTTTTGTCACATAATCATCCGCGCCCAGTTCCAATCCGAGCACTTTATCGATTTCCGAGTCTTTTGCCGTCAGCATAATAATCGGGAAATCGTATTTTTTCCGCACTTCCCGGCATACTTCCATGCCGTCGCGGTTCGGCAGCATGATGTCCAGCAACATCAAATCCGGCTTTACTTCTTCCGCCAGTTTGATCGCTTCGTCGCCGTCATACGCACATACCACATTAAAGCCTTCTTTTTTCAGATTAAACTGCAGAATATCTGCAATCGGTTTCTCATCGTCCACTACCAATATCGTCTTATTCATCAGTGATCTCCCCTTTTTTGAATAGAAATACCCATCCTGAACATAAACTTTTCTTCCTTTACTTTATCACTGTTCAGGCGGTTTGGCATCTCTCATTCATTTGGCGATATTTCCCGGGAAATAATCATCCATACAATCAATGCCAGCAGAGCGGAATCAACATTTCCACTTTGCTGGCATTGCCATTTTCGCTTTCTTACTTCAGTTTTGCATGGTGAATGTTTTATTGGCTGATGTAGTTTAATGGATCCTGAACGGCTCCGTTTTTGGAAATCTCAAAATGCAGATGGATGCCGGTCGATCGGCCTGTTGTGCCCATCACACCGATTTTCGTGCCCTGCGGAACTTTATCGCCGACTTTCACACCGATGGAAGCGAGATGCGCATAAATCGTTTCGTAACCGTTCTGATGGTCGATGATGACGCGGTTGCCGAATGAGCCGTCCGCTCCCGCAGCCTTTACGACACCGTGGTCGGAAGCAAGAATATCAAAGCCGTCCGGCTGGGCGATATCGATTCCTTTATGCTGCCTGCCCCAGCGCGGCCCTTTTTTGCTGGAAATATAGCCGCCCTGTGCCGGCCATACGAAGCTGCCGGTGCCGACGGAAGGAATTTCCTTCGTGCCGTTCAGCACGATTTCCTCAACCGGTTCCGCTGTCACTTTTTCATCGACAGTGTGCCGGTCGGTTTGTACGCCGTCTTTTTGGCGGATCGCGTAAAGCACCTGCTTTTCACCAGCTTTGCCTTCCTGGGCGATTTTAGATTCGCCGATCAGTAATTCGGCGTCTTCTTTTTCGAGCGTCCCGAAATCAATGCCCTGTTTCACTTTTTTCTGTTTTTCGACTGTGACGGTAATATCCTTATCTTCCAATAACAGCGAAGCCGCTTGTTCAGGAGACATTACCTCTTCCGGTGCCGCCTGGCTCGTCACGCCGGACACATTATCTTCTATATCGATTAACGTAATGCGTGTTTCGTCTTCACCGGGTTCCGGCAGCTCTTCTGTGGAATGTTCCATGGCTTCCCACTGCTCCAGCTCTTCCGGACTTGTGTAGGCAAGCAGAACCTGGCGGATGGCTTCATCATAGGCTGCGCGGTCTGCCAGCTGGGCCACCGCCTGGCCATCGATCGTCAATGCAAATGTGGCTGCCTGGACATCCAGCTCTTCGCCCAATTTGGCAAGAACCTCTTCTTCATTTTGCACGGCCGGTTCAAATACCTGTTCCGTTATCACACTGAAGCTCGCATCCGGCTCCAGTTTCAGCTCTGCAAACTCTTCACCTGCAGAAGCGATTTTCGCATCCACAAGCTCTTCCACTTTGTCGCTTTCATTGACAGCGCCTATATAGCCTCCGCCGTTATATATATGATAAACAGTTTCAAGGCCTTCATGGCCGATGTTCTGTGCTGATGCCGGATTGGTATTCAATCCCAGCACCAGAAAAACCGAAGCTGCTATTTTAATCAAATTCGAGCCGGTCAGACTATAACTTTTTTCAGTCAACTCTCTCATTTTGAATACGTTCTCCCTTTCATTGCCTCTATTCTGAATCTGCGGATAAATTAAACCTCTACCACTTTAGCACAAACTTATACTAAAATAGCATAAATCTGACCCATGTAAATAAACTGTATTGTTTAACCCATTTAATTACTTATAATGTTATTTATTGTTATTATTTCGATTTGATTTGCCTGTATTTTCTTTTAAGAGAGAATGGAAATGGAGATTTGAGGAAAATATCTGTCTTAATTGTCATGATCCTGTAGCATTCTGAATATTGAAATGTGGACATTTTATTAACATAAAAAAAAGCCGGACAGATGCGTCCGGCTTTCAACTTTTCAATTATTTGCTTTTCGGTGTCCAGACTCCGGCGACCCAGCT
>NZ_JRGN01000074.1 GCF_000775575.1 Planococcus sp. CAU13 | reverse complement strand
AAAGCGAAGCTGTTTTGCGGAATATCGGTTTTATTTTCTCTTTCTCTACAAGATAAGAACAGTGGGACACCAATCCCGCTGTTCTTTTTTTGTGCATTTTTTTATGGGTTTCCACTTGCATGAAATATTTATGCGTGTTATTGTATGTATATTAACTTTAATTTATGCATAAAAATACAAAGGTGGTTATTCTATTGACTAAAAAAATCGTGTTGGCGTACTCCGGTGGACTTGATACTTCTGTTGCGATTCCCTGGCTGAAATCAGAAGGCTATGATGTCGTGGCAGTGTGCCTTGATATCGGCGAAGGCAAAGATCTGGAATTCATTAAACAGAAAGCGCTGCAGGTTGGTGCGGTCGAAAGTTATATGGTTGATGCACGAGATGAATTTGCCGAAGAATATGCACTTATATCTTTACAGGCCCATACATTATATGAAGGCAAATACCCGCTTGTATCCGCCCTGTCACGTCCGCTGATTTCGAAAAAACTGGTAGAAATCGCCGAACAATGCGGCGCGACTGCCGTAGCTCACGGCTGTACCGGCAAAGGCAATGACCAGGTCCGTTTCGAAGTGTCGATCAAATCGCTGAATCCGGCGCTCGAAGTTGTGGCACCGGTCAGACAATGGGGGTGGTCGCGTGATGAAGAAATCGCTTATGCCAAACAGCACGACGTTCCAATCCCGGTCAATCTCGACAGCCCGTTCTCAATCGATATGAATCTGTGGGGCCGCGCCAATGAATGCGGCATACTGGAAGATCCTTGGGCGACACCTCCTGCCGATGCCTATGAACTGACGAATGCACTTGAAGATACACCGGATACAGCGGACATCATTGAAATTGAGTTTGAAAAAGGTGTTCCTGTGAAATTGGACGGCGTTTCCTACGGACTGACTCAATTGATCTTCGAACTGAATACAGTTGCCGGCAAGCACGGAGTCGGCCGCATCGATCATGTTGAAAACCGCCTTGTCGGCATCAAATCGCGTGAGATTTATGAAGCACCGGCTGCGATGACGCTGATTACTGCGCATAAAGAACTGGAAGACATCACGCTGGTGAAGGAAATGGCGCATTTCAAACCGGTCATTGAAAAGAAAATGACCGAGCTTATTTATGAAGGCCTGTGGTTCTCGCCGCTGCGCGTTGCACTGGAAGCGTTTCTCAAAGAGACGCAGCAATTCGTCAATGGCACGGTGCGTGTGAAACTGTTCAAAGGGCATGCCATCGTTGAAGGGCGCAAGTCACCGAATTCATTGTACAGTGAGCAATTGGCGACTTATTCCACCGACGACACGTTCAATCACAATTCAGCTGTCGGTTTCATCGAATTATGGGGACTGCCGACTGTGGTCAATGCCCAGGTCAATAAAAAAGCGTTGAAAGTTACTGAACAGGTGAAAGTGGAGGTAAACTCATGACCAAGCTCTGGGGCGGACGCTTTCAAAAATCGGCTGAGCAATGGGTCGACGAGTTTGGCGCTTCGATTGGATTTGACCAGAAACTGGTGATGGAAGACATCGAAGGCAGCCAGGCGCACGTCAAAATGCTGGGCGCATGTGCGATTCTCACGGAAGATGAGACAGCATCGATCCTTTCCGGTCTTGAAACGCTGAAACAGAAAGCGGCTGCAGGCGACCTTGAATACAGCACCGCCAATGAAGACATCCACCTGAACCTGGAGAAATTCCTGATCGATGAAATCGGACCTGTCGGCGGCAAGCTTCACACAGGCAGAAGCCGCAACGATCAGGTGGCAACGGATATGCATCTGTATCTGAAAAACCGTGTACTGGAAATCATCGAAGAAATTAGCCGATTCCAGCAGGCAGTCGTTTCGCAGGCCGATGCCCATATCGAAACGATTGTGTCAGGCTACACCCATCTGCAGCGCGCACAGCCAATTTCATTCGGTCATCATCTGATGACGTATTTCTGGATGCTGCAGCGCGACAAGGAACGGCTGCAGGAGTCGCTGAAACGCATCGATGTGTCACCGCTCGGAGCAGGGGCGATGTCCGGTACGACATTTCCGATTGACCGCGAGCTGGCAGCAGGCTACCTCGGTTTCGCCGGCATTTACCCGAACAGCATCGATGCCGTCAGCGACCGGGATTTCATCGTCGAATTCCTGTCGAATGCTTCGATGCTCATGATGCATCTGTCGCGTTTTGCAGAAGAAATCATTCTTTGGTCAAGTGAGGAATTCCGTTTTGTCGAACTGGACGACGCGTTTTCCACCGGCTCGAGCATCATGCCGCAGAAAAAGAATCCCGATATGGCGGAGCTGATCCGCGGCAAGACCGGCCGCGTCTATGGCAATCTGTTCGCTTTATTGACGACGCTGAAAGGCTTGCCGCTTGCCTATAATAAAGACATGCAGGAAGACAAGGAAGGCATGTTCGACACGGTTCATACCCTGATGGGATCATTGCCAATTTTTGAAGGCATGGTGCGCACGATGACCGTCCGCACCGATTCCATGGAAAAAGCTGTATCATCGGATTTTTCCAATGCGACAGAACTGGCGGATTATCTGGCGGCAAAAGGAATGCCGTTCCGGGAAGCCCATGACGTCACCGGCAAACTGGTTTTCACATGCATTCAGCGCGGCTATTATCTGAAAGACCTGCCGCTCGATGAAATGAAGGCGGCGAGTCCGTTGATCGATGAAAACATTTACGAAACTCTGAAACCGCGGACCGCAGTGGATAGAAGAAACTCTTCCGGCGGCACAGGCTTTAATCAGGTGCGCATTCAATTGGAACAGGCGAAAAAGCTCCTGAACGAATAACGCTGTATAGTTGGAAGCCAATGCACAAAACCATATGCATTGGCTTTTTGCCTGTCTTTTTTTCTCAACCATAAGGCTGATTTATTTCAATAAACGAAATAGTTCTCCTATTTTGTTTAAAAATTTGCTAAAATGAAAAAGTTGGATACATAGAATAACTTACAGCGGGGAGAAGACAGGAATGCGTGTGTTTTTGGAATTGGGCTGGTTTTTTAAAGAAAGGAAAAAGCAGTACGGCATCGGCATTTTCATGCTGCTGATTGTGGCGGCACTGGGTGTGCTGCCTCCGCGCATCATCGGAAATGTGGTGGATGAAATCAGCAGAGGGACGCTGACTGGCGAAACCCTCATTAAATGGCTTGCCATACTGGCGGCCGCAGCGCTCGTTTCGTATGTGCTCCGTTATATCTGGCGGCTGATGATCTTCGGTTCATCGATCATTCTTGCACGCAATCTTCGGCGCCAGCTGTTTCATCATTTTACACAGATGTCTCCGTCGTTCTACCAGAAAAGACGCGTCGGCGATCTGATGGCACATGCCACCAACGATTTGCAGGCGGTGCAGATGACTGCCGGCGCCGGCGTATTGACACTGGTCGATTCGCTTGCAGTCGGCGGCTTCGTCATTGCGGCCATGGCCATCACGATTGACTGGAAACTGACGTTGATTGTGCTCTTGCCGCTGCCTCTGATGGCCTACCTGACGAATTATTACGGACGGTTGATGCACCTGCGTTTCCACGACGCACAGGCGGCATTTTCCGGATTAAATGATAAGACACAGGAAAGCATTTCAGGCATGAAAGTCATCAAGACGTTCGGACAGGACAAAGAAGATGTCGAAGATTTCCGCGCTCTGTCCAATAAAGTAGTGGATGAAAATATCCGGGTTGCCCGTGTCGACTCATTATTCGATCCGACCATTTCTGCAATCATCGGCATCTGTTATTTCCTGGCCATCGGTTTCGGTTCTTATTTCGTCACAAATGGCGATATGACAATCGGTGACCTGGTCGCGTTCACCGCTTATCTCGGCCTGCTTGTCTGGCCGATGCTGGCATTCGGCTGGCTCTTCAATATTGTGGAACGCGGCCGGGCTTCCTACGACCGCATCCGCCAGCTGCTGGCGGAACCGGTCGATATTGGTGACCGCAAAGGTGCGCTTGATATCCATCCGGAAGGAGATATTGTGTTCCATCTGGAGGAATTCAAGTTTACGGGCGACGACCGAGCTGCCCTCCATAATGTCCATTTCACATTGAAACGGGGAGAGACGCTGGGCATCGTCGGTAAGACGGGTTCAGGCAAATCAGCGATTTTGCGCCTGCTGCTGCGTGAATTCGAGAATTACCGAGGAGAAATCAGCTTCGGCGGCAGATCGATCACTGATTACAGAAAAAATAAATTAAGGCAGGCGATCGGCTATGTGCCGCAGGATCACTTCCTGTTTTCCATGTCTGTAGCCGGCAATATTGCGTTTGCACGTCCTGGAGCGAGTATGGAGGAAATCACGAAAGCTGCGAGTTTGGCGCATATCCACCAGGACATCCTGAACTTCACAGAAGGCTATGACACTGTGGTAGGCGAACGCGGAGTATCATTGTCCGGCGGTCAGAAACAGCGGATTTCAATTGCCAGGGCGTTGATGATGAAGCCGGAACTGCTCATTCTGGACGATTCGCTGTCAGCGGTCGATGCCAAAACGGAAGAGGCGATTCTGGAATCGCTGAAAGAGATGCGCACCGGTGAAACGACGATCATTACGTCCCACCGCCTCAGTGCCATTCAGCATGCACACCAGATTCTTGTGATGGATGCCGGCACGGTGGTGGAAATCGGTTCCCACGAAGAACTGATGAAGAAACAGGGAATTTATTATGAAATGTATGAGTTGCAGCAGCTGGAAGCACTCGTCGAGCAGGGAGGCGAGACCAAATGATGGAGAAACAAAAAGAATTGACGGGCAAAGACCAATGGATCGTTTTTAAACGTCTCCTGATGTATTTATTGCCTCATAAAAAGATGCTGTCCATTGCCATGTTCCTGCTGGTGCTGACCGTTATTGGCGATGTGGTGGGCCCGTTGCTCATCAAAACTTTCATCGACAATTATTTGACGGAAGGCAATTTTCCGACCGGACCAGTGGTCGGCCTTGCGCTCGGTTATTTATTCATCCAGATTTCGAACGTCATCATCAGCTATTTTCAATTACTGAAATTCCAGGAAGCAGCGCTGAAAATCATCCAGCAGATGCGCATCGATGTATTTACGAAAGTGCAGCGCCTTGGAATGCGTTATTTCGACAAGACGCCGGCTGGTGGAATCGTCTCACGGGTCACCAATGACACCGAAGCGATCAAGGAAATGTTCGTCACCGTGCTCATTGGTTTTATTCAAAGTATATTCCTGATCATCGGCGTCTACATCGCCATGTTCTTCCTGAACGTCCGGCTCGCGGCGATCACATTGATCCTGCTGCCGATCCTGCTGTGGATCATGTATATGTACCGCAAATACAGCTCCGTCTTCTATCAGGATCTGCGGGAGCGGCTCGGCCAGCTGAATGCCAAAATCTCCGAATCTGTGCAGGGAATGGGCATGATTCAGGCATTCGGCCAGGAAACACGGATGCAGGATGAGTTCGATGAAATAAATGAAAAGCACTGGAATGCGGGCAAACGCAATATTAAAATCGACGGCCTGCTGCTCCGGCCGGCAATCGATCTGGTCTATACGCTTGCGCTTATCATGCTGCTCAGCTATTTCGGCATCACGTCTTTCTCGAATACAGTTGAAGTCGGCGTCATTTACGCGTTCGTCACGTATATTGACCGGTTCTTTGAACCAATCGGACAGATCATGCAGCGGCTCTCCATTTTCCAGCAGGCGATTGTCGCCGCGTCGCGTGTTTTCAAGCTGCTGGATGAAACAGACGATGCTCCGGCCCAAAAAGGTGTGGATGGTGAAATCACTCAGGGCAGGATTGAATTCCGCAATGTCAGTTTTTCCTATGACGGCAAAGCGGATGTGCTGAAGAATATCTCATTCACCGCGGAACCGGGACAGACCGTTGCACTTGTCGGGCATACCGGAAGCGGAAAAAGTTCGATCATCAACCTGTTGATGCGCTTCTATGAATTTGAACGGGGCGATATCCTGATTGATGGCATTTCCGTCAGAGATTACAGCGCAAATGAATTGCGGAAAAAAATGGGGCTCGTGCTGCAGGATCCGTTCCTGTTCTATGGCACGATCGAAAGCAATATCCGGCTGTTCAATTCGGATATGCGGTTCTCGGAAGTCCGGGCGGCTGCTGAATTTGTGCAGGCTGATAAATTCATTGCCCAGCTGCCGGACGGCTATGACCATAAAGTGACCGAAAGAGGGTCGACTTTCTCAAGCGGCCAGCGCCAATTGCTGGCTTTCGCCAGAACGATGGCAGCAGACCCGAAAATTCTTGTGCTGGATGAAGCCACAGCGAATATCGATACGGAAACAGAAGTGGCGATTCAATCTGGTCTCGAAAGGATGAGAAGGGGCCGAACGACCATCGCCATTGCCCACCGATTGAGCACAATCCAGGACGCTGAACTGATTCTGGTGCTTCATCAGGGAGAAATTGTCGAACGCGGCACTCACCAGCAGCTGCTTGCACAGCGCGGCCTTTACCATAAGATGTATCTGCTGCAGAACAGCATTGTGGAAGTTTCATGATAAAAAGTTGAATTAGCAAAAAGCGCAATGGGAAAGGTTAACTTTTTCCCTTGCGCTTTTTTAAATACATTGCTCCTGTCTCTGCATCGCTTCGCTAGCTTCGTCGCCAATGAACCGGGCTAAAATCCTTTTCCTGGTTCATTCACAAAGAGTTCACAGACTAATATGCGGTTTTCACTGTATAAATTTGATAAGATGGGGAGAGTATAATGAAGGAGTGGAAACAGTGGCAAGTGATATCAACCTCTTCCTGGCTTTTGGGGCAGGGTTTCTAAGCTTTATTTCACCTTGCACATTGCCTTTGTATCCGGCATTTTTATCCTATATTACAGGCATGTCGCTGGATGAAATAAAAAACGATAAGAAAGTGATGCAGCGGAGAGGCATGTTCCATACATTGTTCTTCCTGCTTGGATTTTCCGCTATTTTTATCGCACTCGGATTCAGTACGTCCTTGTTCTATGAATGGTTTATCCGTTACGACGATTTGATCCGCCAGATCGGCGCCATTTTTATCGTCGTGTTCGGACTTATGATTATCGGCGTTTTCCAGCCCAAGTTCCTGATGGCGGATAAGAAATTTTCCTTTAAAAACCGGCCATCGGGCTTTTTGGGAACATTTGTCATCGGTCTGGCATTCGCGGCCGGCTGGACGCCATGTACCGGGCCCATCACCGCAGCAATCTACGCACTCGCTGCCGCAAATCCGGGGTCAGGCGTCTGGTATATGATCGCATATGTTCTGGGCTTTGCAATTCCATTCTTTGTGCTGTCGTTCTTCGTGACACGTCTCGGCTGGCTGCGCAAACACAATAACACCATCATGAAAGTCGGCGGATTTATCATGATCGCAGTCGGAATCCTGCTGTTCTTTGATGGTCTGACTTATCTTATCCGGATCCTGAGCCCGATTTTCGGAGATTTCCAGGGATTCTAATCGATTTAAAAGCAGGTGAAACCTTTGAGAACCATCCATTCATTAAATGAATACAGGCAATTGCGGTTTTTTAGGCTGGAAGAATTTTGGAGCCAGCCCGAAAAGCTTGAGGAGGGACCCCATGTTTAGCAGTATCCCTCCGGAAGTGTATCTGATCGTGACGACCGTTGGCGCTATGCTGATGGGTATTTTGGCGATGGTCGTCAGATCGCGCGCAGCCAAGAAACCCGCTTCCGTTAAAAAAATCCTGTTGCCGCCGTTATTCATGTCTACAGGCGCTTTAATGTTCATTTTTCCTTTTTTCAGGGTGGCGCCGCTGCAGATAGCAGAAGCGCTCGCTGCCGGCATCGTTTTTTCGGCAGTCCTGATCTGGACATCGAAATTTGAAATAAAAGACGGCGAAATCTATCTAAAGCAATCTAAGGCATTCATATTTATATTGGTCGGTCTATTGCTGTTGCGCGTTGCCGCAAAAGTGGTGCTCAGTTCAACGATCGATGTCGGTGAACTTGCAGGCATGTTCTGGATTCTGGCGTTCGGCATGATTATTCCGTGGCGCATAGCAATGTATCTCCAATTCAAAAAAATCACAGAAAAAAACAAAAGCGCCGTTCCCGGCTGAGGGAACGGCGCTTTTGTCTATCATTTTCATTGCCCAAAATACTCTTCATATGGAGCAACGTCAATATTGAGTTCTGCCAGTTTTTTGCGCAAAAATTTGTGGTCACGTTTCGGAGTTGCCTGAATATAGCCGCGGATAATGTGTTCGTGTTCCATTTTCTTCGCTTTTTCTTCCAGAAGAATCTGTCCGATGCGGCCTGCAATCTTCTGTTTGGCGACAGGCCGGAACAAGTCGGGCACCGGCTGCACCAGCTCATTCAATAATTCCTTGTCTTTTTCTTTCCATAGATGGATCGTTTTATCAACGTAATATTCTTCCCAGTTCAAATCAGAAAGTCCATCTTTTTTCGGGATTGATTTCAGGAACTTCCTGAACATGAAAAAACCGCCGATCGCAAAAAGACCGACAAGCACTACAACCCAGAAAAGGATAAACCACAAAAACCAACCTTCTAACGCCACGTTATTCACCTCTACCTTTCCAGTAACTCCATTATAAGAGCAAAATAAAAATATTTCATTAAAAATGTCTCCTTTTTTGTCCGAACTGTCTATATAGCGGGTGAAGGGAGGTGACACAAAATGGCCAACAGCAATTTCAAGAACGCAAGCATCCGCCTTACTTTTTCCAACGGCGTTGATGCACTCGGCAAACCGAGGAAGAAAGTGAAAGCGTATCACAATGTATCAGACGCTGCATCACCGGATGAGATTTACGAAACGGCACGGGTATTGACGGAATTCGGCATGAAACCGTTGATGAATCTGGAAAAGCAATCAAATCTTTCAATCTATTCATAATACAAAAAAGGGGGAATAAGAAATGGCAAAGACATTGGAATTGATTTTTGAAACGAGTGCGGGCAAGGATGTTGTATTATCTGTGGAGGAACCAAGGGAAGACCTGACGGCTCTGGAACTTGCGGCTGGCATGCAGACGATCATCACGCAGGATATTTTTACAGTTGAAGGGGCACCGTTCGCGCTTGCTAAAGGCGCACGTGTCGTTGAACGGAATGTAGTCGATTACGAAGTGTAAAAATATGAAGCCCTCCTGACACGGAGGGCTTTTTGTCTTCAATAACACAGAAGGGAGGCAGCACTATGGAAGATTGGATGAGGTTGATCCAGGAAGTGGGTTTCCCGATATTTGTATCGTTTTACCTGATGCACAGAGTTGAGACGAAACTTGTGGCAATCCATGAAGCATTGCTCACCATCAAATTCTGATCGATACTTTCCGGACATAAAAAGCTTATTCCTCCAATGGAATAAGCTTTTTTAATGCGCTACAGCTGCTGCTTTTTCAAGAGGTCCCGAATTTCCACAAGCAATTCCTCTTTTTTGTCCAATTCCGGCACAATTTCTTCCTCAGGCATCTTTTCTTTCCGGCGGAATCTCATGAACAGGCGAATGACCACAAAAATAGAAAATGAAATGATGAAGAAGTCCAATACCGATTGCAGAAATGCGCCGTATTTCAAAGTGGCGTCACCGACTTTATATTCAGCGCCTGCGATGCTGAATCCACCGAGCAGCAATCCAACAGCCGGCATGATCAGGTCTTCCACCAAAGAAGTGACGATTTTGCCGAAAGCCGTACCGATGACTACAGCAATCGCCAGGTCCAGCACATTGCCTTTCATCGCAAAATCCTTAAAATCTTTCCACATGTTTTCACCCCCTAAGCTAAATTTACATTTGATCTTCAGCAAAAGATAGTACCAACAGGCAAGGGATTATTAATCGATTCTGTGATAAACTGAAGAAAATAAGCTTTTGGGCGTGAACCAATGAAAAAGAAAAAGAAAAAAACGAAAAAATTCGGCATCCTGAAACTGTTGTTTCTGCTGACGTTACTACCGGCAATGCTGGTCAGTGTCACCCTGGTCATTCTTGTATATTATGTATTCAACCCGGAAACGGTCATGACCGCTTTGAAGGAAACGCCGAACCTTATCCGTGAAATGGACGTGCCTGAGGAATACATCCCTCTGTACAAAGAGACAGCCGAAGAATACGGGATTCCCTGGACATTGCTTGCAGCCCATCACAGGGTGGAGACGCGTTTTTCCACAATGGATCCTTTATTATCACCGGTAGGGGCGGAAGGGCATATGCAGTTTATGCCTTGCACATTTGTAGGATGGAGCCATCCGACATGTTCAGGTCTTGGCCAGGGGGAGATTCCGGAAGATGAAAAAACGGATCCGGAAGTCATCGCGGCTTACGGGGGCTATGGCACCGACGGCAACGGCGATGGCATTGCAGACCCATATGACATGACAGATGCGATGCACAGTGCGGCCAATTACCTGTCGAAGAACGGGGCGGCGGATGGAGAACTTGAAAAAGCGATTTTCCAGTACAATCACAGCGATGAATATGTTGAAGACATTCTTCATTACTACAATCTTTATAATGAGCAATTTGCTGAGTAACATAGAAAAAGAGCGGACAATGTGTCCGCTCTTTTTTAATGCAAGATCCAATTATGCTCGGTTGCGGCGGTTTTTGCCCATTGAACCAAGAATCAGGCTCAATACGAAAACCAGTACCAAAGCACCGATCAATGCCGGAATGATGTAGACGCCCCAAATTTCTGGACCCCAATCTCCCAGCAGCAGGCTGCCAAGCCATGCGCCGATGATACCTGCAATAATGTTCCCGATAATACCACCCGGAATGTCTTTACCTAGAATAAGTCCTGCCAACCAACCGATGATACCACCCATGATTAAGAATAAAATAAAGCCCATTGAGTTCCATCTCCTTTTCCTGTAATAATATTTGCTACACTATAGATATAACCTCAATGGGGGAATTTAAAACATCGCCTAGGGAAAAATTATAAAACTACTGCGCCTAATGTATTAGTAAAATGCCGCAAAGCCCATTTATGGCCTTCCGGATCGAAGCTTGCCACCGCGTCTTGATGGATGACGATTTTGAATCCTCTATTGTATGCATCGACAGCCGTGTGGAGGACACAGATATCCGTGCACACACCCACAATATGAAGTTCTTCGATGTTTCTCTCCCGCAGCATCAATTCCAGCCGGGTGCCCGCAAATGCACTGTAACGGGTTTTGTCCATCCAGACGATGTTATCGGAATTCGATTCATACAAGTTCTTCAAATCACCGTATAAATTTCGGCCTTCCGTACCTCTGATATTATGCGGGGGAAAGAGTTTCGTTTCCGGATGCAGCTGATCTTCTTCTTCATGGAGATCGACGGGAAATACAATAAAATCTCCCTGGTCCAAAAACTGTTCAGTGATGGCAACAATTTTATCGTGGATCGCCTGTCCCGGCTTTCCGCACGTAAGCCTGCCATGGTCGGCGACGAAATCCACCGTATAATCAACTGCGAGCAATGCTTTTTTCATTTTCAATTCCTCCAAACACATTTTTTTATATTCATCATAACATTTTCACCGGAGCAGGGACTTCCCAATTGAAAAGAGACTGAATATTCGGTATAATAAAATTAAAAAAGAAGAAGGGTGAAAGCGCATGATTTATGAGAACACGGATAAGTTGAACAGACAAGGGATGCTGTTTGTTGTTTTTCACACCATCATCGTTTTCAATCTGGCGCTGAATTTTGGTTTCTTCGCATAGCTTAGGCAAAAGTAAAAAAGCCGCTGAAAGGAAATTCCTTTCGGCGGCTTTTATCTGTATTTCTGATGGGTATTCATTTATTTTTTCAGGCGCTGCAGCGAGTCTTTCAGTATGCGGGAAGCAGAATCGAGCGAAACGCCGAGAATTTCCTGGATTTCTTCCAGGTTTTTCTGCTCTTCCGAGTACAGATAATGGACATAGGCAAAGCGGATATCTCCGGAGCGCATCGGCATTCCGACAAAAGAAGAAAGCGCTTCGGTATAATCAGACAGAGAACCCATCTGGAACTGGGCATACGTGTTATTCACTTTGGACGACAGCAGGTAGGGCGTGCCTCTGAAAACAGCACGTTCCATTCCTTCAAGCAGGATGGCGATTTCTTTGCCGGTAAAATCGATCCGGCTCATATAGCCGTCTTTCTTCTCGAATTCGAGCGTCAGCTTATGGCCTTTGTCCTCGAAATTGCTGATGTCGATCGCTGCCATGTCCCGGAGCCTGAGCCCGCGCAAGTAAAGAATATAAAGGATTTTGGCGTTCAGAGAGAGCTGGTCGGTTTCAAGAACGGCCTCTTTTTTAGCCAGCAGCTTGCCGTAGTCCAGATGAATATCGGGAGGAGTCAGATCCAGTTTCTCGGAATATTTGAATTTGGGCATGAAATCAACCGGGATCCGGCCGATGCGCCACATATAGTCGAACCATTGGCGGATAAAAATGATCTTTCTGTTCAACGTGCTGTCTTTGATGCCGGTCGCACGCTGTTCATGCAGGAAATTTTGAATATCGGCTGGGCGGATTTCATGCGGTTCGATCTTTTTATTGTAATGCCGCACAAGAAAAGCGAGAAGGGAATGGATCAATTGGACTTCGTGGACGACCGTGTTCGGGCTGATGCCGTTCTGCAGTCGGTATTTCTCATATCCGTAGGGCATTGCTGCTCACCTCTGCATCCATTTTTACTGAATATTATACCATATTCAACCAAAAAACAGAACGTACTTTCCCTCTACTGCAAAGGTGGAGTATGATGAATTAAAAATGAAGTACGGGAGCAGAACTTTATTTAAATATTAATTTTCCTCGAATATTTTAATACATAAGGCTTTACTAAAAAAATCAAAAGAAGTCAACAAGCAAAAAAGAACCGGTTTTATCATATGGAAAAGACCCTTCGAAAAGTTAGCGTTGCAGGACATAAAAGAGGGTATGCAAAAAGTAAGGCAGGTCAACACCAGGAAAGGGGAGAAGATATGTTCAAAGAGGACAATGAGGCAATCCGGCGTCAGCTTTTGGAAACAGTCGAAGGATTGCCGGATGAACTGTTAAATGAAAAGCCGGCAGAGGACAGATGGTCGGCGATGCAGATTCTTGATCATCTGCAGTTGATGGAAAATGTCATCAGAAAAGGAATTGCACAAGAACTGGATGGCGGAACCAGTCAAAAAGCCAGGGAGAAACCGATAGAGCTTACAGTTGACAGGACCAGAAAAGTCGATGCGCCACCGTACACTGTGCCGACAGAAGAGTTTATCACCCTGGAAGAAATGAAAGGGAAACTGGCAGATTCACGCAGACTTCTAAACGAGCTGTACGACCTTGCAGAAACTGAATCATTGGAAAACAAATCGATGCCTCATCCTGCATTTGGAAAAATGTCATTGATCCAGTGGTTTCCATTTATCGGTCTTCATGAAAAAAGACATCTGGAGCAATTGCAGGAGACCTTAAGGGAAATCAATGGCCATAAGAATTAGTGATAGGAAATACTTATCACATTCCATAATTTTAATGTAATTTACTTATGCTTCGGATTTCGTTATGATGGAAGAGGAGAAAAGAAGCTATTTTTAGAGCCTTTTCAGAAGATTCAAAGGAGGAACACGACATGGCAAAAAGCAGTTTGCACAACAGCCGCACTTCTTTTGAGCTGAACGGTAAAACGTATAATTATTATCGTCTGGCTGCACTTGAAGAAGCAGGAATCGCGGAAGTATCACGCCTTCCTTACTCGATTAAAGTTCTTTTGGAATCCGTATTGCGTCAGCACGACGGATATGTCATCAAAGACGAGCATGTTGAAGAATTGGCTAAATGGGGCAAGAACGCCAATAAAGAAGCGGAAGTTCCATTTAAACCATCCCGCGTAATTTTACAGGATTTCACGGGAGTTCCAGTTGTGGTCGATTTGGCAGCACTTCGTTCAGCAATGGCTGAACTTGGCGGCGACCCTGACAAGATTAACCCTGAAATTCCGGTTGACCTCGTCATTGACCACTCGGTGCAGGTTGATAACTACGGTTCGAATGATGCACTTCGCATCAATATGGAATTGGAATTTGACCGCAACGCGGAACGTTACCAATTCCTGAACTGGGCTCAAAAAGCCTATGACAACTACCGTGCAGTTCCACCTGCAACAGGCATTGTCCACCAGGTCAACCTGGAGTACCTTGCAAACGTTGTTCATGCAATTGAAAATGGTGACGGCACATTCGAAGCTTTCCCGGATACATTGGTTGGTACGGATTCACATACAACCATGATCAACGGAATCGGCGTTCTTGGATGGGGTGTCGGCGGTATTGAAGCGGAAGCAGGTATGCTTGGACAGCCTTCATACTTCCCGATTCCTGAAGTAATTGGAGTGAAGATGACAGGCGAATTGCCAAACGGTGCTACTGCGACGGATCTGGCATTGAAAGTTACTGAAATATTGCGTAAAAAAGGCGTTGTCGGCAAATTTGTCGAGTTCTTCGGAACCGGCGTAACAACATTGCCGCTTGCTGACCGTGCAACAATTGCAAACATGGCTCCTGAATACGGCGCAACTTGCGGATTCTTCCCGGTTGACGAAGAAGCATTGAACTATATGCGTCTGACAGCACGTACAGAAGAGCAAATCGCAATTACAAAAGAATACCTGAAAGCGAACGACATGTTCTTCACTGTTGAGAACGAAGATCCGATCTACACAGACCTGGTTGAAATCGACCTTTCCCAGATCGAACCAAACCTTGCAGGACCGAAACGTCCACAGGATTTGATTCCTTTGTCTCAAATGAAGACAGAATTCAATAAAGCAGTAACAGCTCCTGAAGGGCCACACGGTTTTGCACTTGATGAAGCTGAAATCGCCAAAACAGCGACGGTTAACTTCAAAGACGGGCGTTCCGTTGAAATGAAGACCGGCTCATTGGCCATTGCAGCTATAACGTCATGTACAAATACATCCAACCCATACGTAATGCTTGGTGCTGGTCTTGTTGCGAAAAAAGCGGTTGAAAGAGGATTGACTCCTCCGGCATACGTGAAAACTTCGCTTGCTCCAGGATCGAAAGTCGTTACAGGCTATCTGCAGGATTCAGGCTTGCTCGATTACATGAACCAGATCGGTTTCAACCTTGTCGGTTACGGCTGTACTACATGTATCGGTAACTCAGGTCCATTGCTTCCTGAAATCGAAGATGCGATTCTGGACAATGATCTGCTTGTTTCTTCAGTTCTTTCAGGAAACCGTAACTTTGAAGGCCGTATCCACCCGTTGGTGAAAGCGAACTACCTGGCGTCTCCGATGCTGGTTGTAGCTTATGCTCTTGCCGGAACTGTGGATATCGATTTCGAAGTGGATCCAATCGGTAAGGACAAAGATGGAAACGACGTCTTCTTCAAAGATATCTGGCCGTCAACAGCCGAGATCAAAGAAGCGGTTCACTCTACCGTTACACCTGACTTGTTCCGCAAAGAATACGAGCATGTATTCAGCGAGAACGAAGCGTGGAACGCAATCGAAACCAACGATGATGCACTTTACGATTTCGATGAAAACTCAACTTATATCCAAAACCCGCCGTTCTTCGAGAACATGTCGACAGAACCTGCGCCGATCCAGCCACTGTCTGATTTGCGCGTAGTTGCGAAGTTTGCGGATTCCATTACAACTGACCATATTTCTCCGGCAGGTGCCATCGGCAAAGATACACCGGCAGGAAAATACCTTCGTGAAAACGGCGTAGAGCCGCGTAACTTCAACTCTTACGGTTCACGTCGCGGTAACCACGAAGTCATGATGCGCGGAACATTCGCCAACATCCGTATCCGTAACCAGGTGGCTCCAGGAACAACTGGCGGTTACACAACTTACTGGCCGACGGGCGAGACAATGGCAATCTACGATGCAGCAATGAAATATCAGGAGCAGGGCACTGGCCTGGCAATCCTGACAGGGAAAGATTACGGCATGGGCTCTTCACGTGACTGGGCAGCAAAAGGTACATTCCTACTCGGCATCAAGACAGTCATCGCTGAAAGCTATGAGCGTATCCACCGTTCTAACCTTGTGATGATGGGCGTTCTGCCGCTTCAATTCGTGAACGGTCAAAGTGCAGATTCACTTGGTCTGACAGGCCGCGAATCCATCTCAGTCAACTTGACGGATGATGTGAAACCGCGTGATATCCTGAAAGTCACTGCAACAGCAGAAGACGGCACAGTAACTGAGTTTGAAGTTCTTGCACGTTTCGACTCTGAAGTGGAAGTTGACTACTACCGCCACGGCGGTATCCTGCAAATGGTGCTTCGCAACAAATTGTTGGAAGTATAGAAAAGCGGAAACGGCCGTTCAGCTCCGACAAGCTTAAGATGAACTTCCGAAGCGGCGTTCTTTGCCGCA
>NZ_JRGN01000095.1 GCF_000775575.1 Planococcus sp. CAU13 | reverse complement strand
GAGGCTCAGGCCACTCCCGCGGAAAGCGTCCCCCTGGAGCGGAATGATTATAAAAAATTAATTTACCTACTATACAGGAGGTCTCCCGATGAATAAAAAAGTAATCATCAGAACACTTGAAAAGATTGCTCTATATATGGAACTGAAAGGGGAAAACCCGTTCAAGGTGTCGGCTTTCCGAAAAGCGGCGCAGGCCCTTGAACTCGATCAGCGTTCGCTTTCAGAAATCGAAGACGTCACCAAACTGAAAGGGATCGGCAAAGGGACTGGCGACGTCATCACCGAATTGCTCGACAGCGGCAAGTCGACGGTGCTGGAAGAATTGCAGGAAGAAGTGCCGAAAGGGCTCATTCCACTGATGAAGCTGCCTGGGCTCGGCGGCAAAAAAATCGCGAAATTATATAAAGACCTCGGCATTGATTCGGCTGAAGCGCTGAAACAGGCGTGCATCGACCACACCATTCAGAAACTGCCCGGCTTCGGCCCGAAATCGGAAGATAAAATCCTGAAGGAATTGATGGAATTTGACTCGAAGCCCGGCCGTCATCCTATCTGGAAGACGGAAGAAGCGGTCGCTGCCATCAATGAAATTCTCGGGGACATCAAAGAAGTCAGCGAATTCTCCGTGGCCGGCAGTTACCGCCGCACGAAAGAAACGAGCAAGGACCTTGATTTCATCGTGGCGACGGCAGAGCCTGCAAAAGTGAAAGAGCAATTGCTGGCGGCGCTTCCGGTACAGGACACAATTGCTTCAGGCGATACGAAAGTTTCGGTGACCATCGACTTCCAGGATCCGATCGATGTCGATTTCCGCCTGGTGGCACCGGAAGAATTCATCACGGCGCTGCATCATTTCACTGGCTCAAAAGACCATAACGTGAAGATGCGCCAACTTGCGAAATCACAGAACAAGAAAATCAGTGAATACGGTGTCGAGCAGGAAGATGGTTCAATCGAGACTTTCAAATCCGAAGAAGAGTTTTTCGCTCATTTCGGCCTGCCTTTCATTCCGCCGTCTGTCCGTGAAGACGGCCGTGAGACGGACCGCATAGAAGAGCTGCCGGAGCTTGTCGGAATCGATGACATCAAAGGCGATCTTCACATGCACACAGTATGGTCAGACGGAGCGCATTCACTGAAGGAAATGATTGACGCCTGCCGCAGCCGCAATTACGAATATATGGTCATTACAGACCATTCCCATTACCTCAAAGTGGCGAACGGCTTGACGCCGGAGCGTTTATTGGAACAGAATGGTGAAATCCGTGAATTGAATAAAGAATATAACGATATCGAAGTGATGTCCGGCACGGAAATGGATATCCTGCCGGATGCCACGCTTGATTTTGACGACGAAGTGCTGAAGCAGCTCGATTTCGTCATCGCCAGCATCCATTCCAGTTTCCAGCAGCCTCAGGAACAGATTATGGAACGGATCCTGACGGCCATGAAAAATCCGCATGTCCACATGATTGCCCACCCGACCGGCCGCATCGTCGGCCAGCGCAGCGGCTATGACCCGGATGTGGAGCAGCTGCTGGACTGGGCTGCTGAATACGGCAAAATTGTTGAGCTGAATGCCAGTCCGTACCGTCTGGATCTCGCTGTGGAGTTTCTCGAGATGGCGCAGGAAAAAGGAGTGCCGGTGGCCATCAATACCGATGCTCACGCCATCGATCAACTCGAAGTAATGAATATAGGCGTTCGCCATGCCCAGAAAGCCTGGCTGAAACGTGATAACGTGGTCAATACGTGGCCACTGGAGAAATTGAAAGCATACCTGAAAAAATAGGAGGTGTCCCATTTGATCGCTGAACGCGCATTAAAGACACTCGAATTCTACAAAATCCGCGATGAAGTGGCACGCTACTGCACTTCTTCACTCGGTAAAAGCCATATAGATAAACTGGTTCCTTCCATTGAAATAACGGAAGTTGAAGGGCTACTGGCAGAAATGGACGAAGCGGCGCAAATTTTGCGCGTTAAAAACAATGTCCCGATGGGCGGTATTTTTGATGTCCGCATGCATGCCCGCCGCGCGCAGATCGGCGGTGCTCTCAGCCCGGTGGAATTGATGGAAGTTTCATCGACGATCCGCGCCAGCCGCATCCTGCGTCAATTCTTCGAAGCGATCCGTGAAGAAGGGGATATTCAAATTCCTTTATTCCTGGAGAAGAAGGAATCGATGCCGATTCTGACGCAGCTTGAACACGACATCAATGCCTGCATCGATGACAACGGCGGCGTACTGGATTCCGCAAGCCCGGCGCTCCGCACAATCCGCCAGCAATTGCGCTCCCAGGAGAGCCGCGTCCGTGAACGGCTGGAAAGCCTGGTCCGCGGCAAAAATGCATCGAAAATGCTGTCGGATTCCATTGTTACAATCCGCAACGACCGGTTCGTGATTCCCGTCAAACAGGAATACCGCAGCCATTACGGCGGCATTATCCACGACCAGTCTTCATCCGGCCAGACACTGTTCATCGAACCCGACGCAGTGGTTCAGGCGAACAATGAAGTGCGCCGGTTGAAGATGAAGGAAAAAGAAGAGATTGACCGCATTCTTCAGATGCTGTCGGCGCAGGTGCAGGAAGTGGCGCATGACATTTTTGACATGGTCGAAGTGCTCGGTGAAATCGATATGATTTTCGCCAAAGCGAAATACGGCGCCGCCAATAAATGCTCGAAACCCGCCATGAACAGTGAAGGCTATATCAATTTGAAAAAGGCACGCCATCCGCTGATTCCAAAAGATGAAGTAGTGGCGAATGATATTGAGTTTGGCCGTGACATCACGGCAATCGTCATTACCGGACCGAATACGGGGGGCAAGACGGTGACGCTGAAAACGGTTGGCCTCTGCACGCTGATGGCGCAGTCGGGTCTGCCGGTTCCGGCGCTTGACGGTTCGGAGCTTGCTGTCTTTAATCAGATTTTCGCCGATATTGGAGATGAACAGTCGATCGAACAGAGCCTCAGCACGTTTTCTTCCCATATGGTCAATATCGTTGATATCCTGACGAAATTCGATGAAAACTCGCTTGTCATTTTTGATGAGCTCGGTGCTGGTACAGATCCGCAGGAAGGTGCGGCACTGGCGATTTCATTGCTTGATGAAGTTCACGGACGGGGCGCGCGTGTCATTGCGACGACCCATTATCCGGAATTGAAGGCATACGGTTATAACCGGCCGGGAGTGGCCAACGCCAGCGTTGAATTTGACGTGGAAACGCTGAGCCCGACTTATCGTTTGCTGATCGGTGTGCCGGGACGAAGCAACGCGTTTGAAATTTCGAAACGCTTGGGACTGCCGGAGCACATCATCACGCATGCTCAGAGTTTCACCGGCACCGACAGCCGCCAGGTCGATTCGATGATTGCGTCTCTTGAGAAGAGCCGCCGGGAATCGGAGCGAGACGCGGAACGGTCCAGCGAAGTGCTGAAGGAATCGGAGCAGCTGAAAGAACAATTGGCTGCCGAATTAAAACAATATGAACAGAAAAAAGAACAGCTTGAAGAGAAAGCGCGCGAGAAAGCCCGGAAAATTGTCGAAGGGGCAAAGGCCGAAGCAGAAGCAGTCATTTCAGAATTGCGTCAGATGCAGCTGAACCAGCCGGGCACCATCAAAGAGCATCAATTGATTGAAGCGAAAAAACGGCTGGAAGGAGCGGCTCCTGAAAACCGAATCCTGAAACGAGCCGCCAAAGACAAGCAGCGTGAAGTGAAATTAAAACCGAATGACGAAGTGAAAGTGATTTCATTCGGCCAAAAAGGGACGCTTGTCGAGAAAGTTTCCGATAAGGAATGGATCGTGCAGATCGGTATCCTCAAAATGAAGCTGCCGGAAAGTGATCTGTCCTATACAAGACCTGAAAAAGAAAAAGAAACGCGCACAATGGCGACGCTGAAAGACCGCGACAGCTACGTTAAACTGGAGCTCGACCTCAGAGGCGAACGCTATGAAGATGCGCTTGCGCGTGTTGAAAAGTATATCGATGATGCGTTATTATCTAATTACCATCAGGTTTCCATTATCCACGGAAAAGGGACGGGGGCTCTCCGCCAGGGCGTCCAGCAATACCTGAAGAAACATCCGCGTGTGAAAAGCTACCGCTTCGGCGAGGCGGGTGAAGGCGGCTCCGGCGTTACGGTAGCAGAGTTGAAGTAGAGGGGTTAGGGGAGATTGAGCAATGGCAGAGAATGGTTTTTGGACGCATCCGCTTGTTGAGACGGCAGGATATTTTAGTGTGGTCGTATTGTGTTTGATCGTTTCGATGTTCATTTTTGAAATGGTCACCAAGTACAAAAACTGGGAAGAAATCAAAAAAGGGAATTTGTCTGTGGCCATGGCGACAGGCGGCAAAATTTTCGGCATAACAAACATTTTCCATTATTCGATTGAACAGCATAACACCATGCTGGAAATGATCGGCTGGGGACTGTACGGCTTTACACTGTTGATCTTCGCTTATTTATTGTTTGAATTCCTGACACCGAAATTCAAAGTGGATGAAGAAATAGAAAAAGACAATCGTTCTGTCGGCTTTATTTCCCTGACCATATCTGTCGGGCTATCGTTTGTTATTGGTGCCAGTATTTCTTAGGAGTTGTAAAACTTGGAAAATCTTATCAAGATCCTGTTCGTTTGCTGCATCTTGTTTATGCTTGTAGGGATAATTTATCTTTTCATGATTTAAGGGAAAACCGCCGGCGGAATGTGCTGGCGGTTTTTTTGAGCTGAGGTTTAGATAACCGATATTGCGCATCATAGCTTCGAAGATTTGGCCGACGGCTGCGAGGCCAAATCTTTGCGACGAAGTGCGCAGCACTGGTGGAGCACGGTTCTCGAAGTTGTACTATTTCAGAGAAGTTTCTTCGCTGTTCTGCTCCATATCTCCAGATATTTCTCTTGGAAACGAATCGGTATATAAAATACAATTATAAGAGAGTTTGCTTACTCGGGCATTCGCCCGAGTAGATTTCAGCGCAACACTTATTCCTGAGTCCTCCTGACTTCCTTGCATGTCCAGAAGTGAATCCCGGCGAAGGAGCGCGCCAGGACTTAGCGGCTTATAAAAGAATAGATAGCTATTCTTCAAATATGCTTTCTAAAAATAATGTTTGTAAGCGCTGACAAAAATCTCTATAATTAAAAATAGGAATATTCACACGATTCTCAAAATACAAAGGAGGAAAAAAGAATGACAGAAAAACCTTGGCTTGCGCATTACCCGCCGGAAATTCCGCATACACTGGAATACGAAAGCAAACCGGTGCAGGATTATCTGACGCATACGTTCGAACTGTTTCCGGACAAGACAGCCATTCATTTCATGGGCAAGGATATCAGCTACAAAGAACTGTATGAGTCATCGATGAAATTCGCGAGCTATTTGCAGGGGCTGGGCATCAAAAAAGGTGACCGCGTGGCAATCATGCTTCCGAACTCACCGCAGGCAGTCATAGGATTTTACGGCATCCTGTATGCCGGCGGCGTCGTGGTCATGACAAATCCGCTGTACACAGAACGGGAAGTTGCATACCAGATGAAAAATTCCGGCGCCAAGGTGATTCTGGCGATGGATATCCTGTATCCGCGGATTTCAAAAGCCATGAAGGATACGGACCTGGAAAACGTGATCATCACAGGCATCAAGGAATACCTTCCTTTCCCGAAAAATATGATCTATCCGTTCATCCAGAAAAAACAATACGGGATCACCGTGAAAGTGGAACACCGCGGCAGCAATCACCTGTTTTCGGAAATCATGAAAATTGCTTCAACGGATGTGGAAAAAACGGATTTCGACTTCGATAAAGATCTGGCCTTGCTGCAATATACAGGCGGCACGACAGGCTCACCAAAAGGTGTCATGCTGTCGCATAAAAACCTGATTTCGAATGCGACCATGTGCGATACCTGGCTTTACAAGACAAAGCACGGCGAAGAAACGGTGCTCGGCATCATTCCATTATTCCACGTTTACGGGTTAACGACTGTTTTGATCCTGTCAGTCATGCAGGGCAATAGAATGGTGCTGCTGCCGAAATTCGATCCGGAAGCCGCATTGAAAACGATCAACAAGCAAAAACCGACTCTTTTCCCGGGCGCACCCACGCTTTACATCGGATTGATGAACCATCCTGATATTGCGAAATATGACCTCTCTTCCATTACTGCATGCATGAGCGGCTCTGCACCGCTGCCGGTTGAAGTCCAGGAAAAATTCGAGAAAATCACGGGCGGAAGCCTTGTTGAAGGCTACGGCCTGACAGAGACGTCTCCGGTGACGCATTCGAATCTGGTGTGGGGCGAACGGGTTAAAGGCTCGGTCGGATTGCCATGGCCGGATACGGACTGCAAAGTGTTTACTCCAGGAACGACAGAACCAGTGCCTCCTGGTGAAATAGGTGAAATCGCGATCAAAGGGCCTCAGGTTATGCAAGGTTACTGGAATAATCCGGAAGCGACAGCTGCAACCATTGTCAACGGCTGGCTGTTGACAGGCGACCTGGGATATATGGATGAGGGCGGACATTTCTTCATTGTGGACCGCAAAAAAGATATGATCATTGCAGGCGGCTTCAATATTTACCCGCGCGAAATCGAAGAAGTGCTGTATGAAAATGAAGCCATCCAGGAATGCGTAGTGGCTGGTATCCCGGATCCGTACCGCGGCGAAACAGTGAAGGCCTACATCGTTTTGAAAGAAGGAAAATCCATTACGGAAGAAGAACTCGATGCATATTGCCGCGAACATTTGGCTGCATTCAAAGTTCCGCGCATCTACGAGTTCCGGACGGAGCTTCCGAAAACGGCAGTCGGGAAGATTCTCCGCCGCTCATTGATTGATGAAGAAAAACAAAAGCTCAGTGAAGCTGTTCCTTCCTAAAGCTTGACAGGGCAATCTTTTAACTTTAATATGGAAATATGAATGAATCGCCATTCATATTTCCATATTTTTTTTGGGTGGTGAGGAATTGGTAAAGAAAGATAAACCGAAATATAAACAGATAATCGATGCGGCAGTAATTGTCATTGCCGAAAACGGTTACCACCAGGCGCAGGTTTCCAAAATTGCTAAACAAGCCGGAGTGGCGGATGGTACAATTTATTTGTATTTCAAAAACAAGGAAGACATCCTTATTTCCGTCTTTCAGGAAAAGATGGCGGTTTTCGTCAGCAAGCTCCAGCAGATCCTCGGCAAAGATGATTCGGCTTCGGAAAAACTGAAGCTGATGGTGGAGAGCCATTTCAAATTGCTGGCAGGGGATATACATCTTGCAATCGTCACCCAGCTGGAGCTCAGACAGTCCAACACGGAAATCCGGCTGAAGATCAATAACGTGCTGCGTGAATATCTGCTGCTGCTGGACCAGATTTTGGCTGACGGCATGGAGACCGGCGAGTTCGACAAATCCATGGACATCCGCCTTGCGAGGCAGATGGTCTTCGGGACGATGGATGAAACCATCACGACCTGGGTCATGAATGAACATAAATATGATCTTGTCGAATTGGCGCCGAAGGTCCATCATTTATTGATGAAGGGTATGCGTGCCTAAGAGAGGGGTTTTTTGAATGGAATTTATCAGTTATCGCGTCGAAGAAGGAGTGGCAATTGCCACAATCAACCGTCCTCCAGCAAACGCATTGTCACGTGCGCTGATTATGGAAGTGGACGAATTATTGAACGAAGTGGAACACAATGATGATGTGCGGGCGATTGTGCTGCACGGCGAAGGCAGATTTTTCTCAGCCGGAGCGGACATCAAGGAGTTTACACAAGTCAGTTCGGGGGAAGAATTTTCGAGACTCGCGGCAAGCGGGCAAAAAGTGTTCGAGCGTGTTGAGACATTCCCGAAACCCGTTATAGCGGCCATTCACGGCGCAGCACTGGGCGGCGGACTGGAACTTGCAATGAGCTGCCAAATGCGTTTTGTCTCAGAAAATGCTAAACTTGGATTGCCTGAACTTCAATTGGGCCTGATTCCCGGTTTTGCTGGAACACAGCGTCTGCCGAGATATGTCGGTGTCGCAAAAGCGGCTGAAATGCTGCTGACTTCCGATCCGGTCAGCGGAACAGAAGCGGCGCAATTGGGCCTTGCGAACAGAGCCTATCCGGAAGAAGAACTTCTTTCGCAAACGCTTACAATCGCGAAGAAAATTGCGAAGAAGAGCCCGGTTTCCGTGAAAGCGGCGATTGAAATGCTGCAATACGCCAAGCACGAGAATTATCATAAAGGCGTGGAAGCGGAAGCGAATTCATTCGGTACCGTATTTGTGTCCGAAGATGCAAAAGAAGGAATCCAGGCATTTCTTGAAAAACGGGAAGCACATTTTAAAGGGAAATAATACTTGGGAGGTTTACGTCAATGAACATTTTTGTATTGGTTAAGCGTACATTCGACACTGAAGAAAAATTAGTCATCTCTGGTGGAAAAATCCAGGAAGATGGCGCTGAATTCATCATCAACCCATATGACGAGTATGCAATCGAAGAAGCGATCAAAGTGCGCGACGAACACGGCGGAGAAGTGACCGTCATCACGATGGGCGGAGAAGACGCCGAGAAACAGCTTCGCACAGCGCTTGCCATGGGTGCAGATAAAGCAGTCCTGATCAACGTCGAGGACGATGTGGAAGAATTGGACCAATATACTTCAGCTTACATACTTGCTGAATATCTTAAAGATAAAGAAGCTGACCTGATCCTTGCCGGCAACGTGGCAATCGACGGCGGTTCCGGACAAGTCGGACCTCGTGTTGCCGATTTGCTCGACATCAATTATGTTACAACAATCACAAGCCTGAAAATCGAAGGCGAAAAAGTGACGATTGTCCGCGATATCGAAGGTGATGCTGAAGAACTTGAAACTTCATTGCCATTATTGGTAACTGCACAGCAGGGATTGAACGAGCCGCGTTATCCGTCGCTTCCAGGTATCATGAAAGCGAAGAAAAAGCCGCTTGAAGAGCTGGAACTTGATGATCTTGACATTGACGAAGAAGATGTTGAAGCGAAAACAGAAACGATCGAAATTTTCATGCCGCCTGCCAAATCTGCGGGCCGTGTCCTTGAAGGCGATATCTCAACTCAGGTGTCCGAACTTGTCGGCCTGCTGAGAAATGAAGCGAAAGTAATCTAAAACAGAAAAAGTGAACTGATTGATAGTTTCACATCTACTTAGGAGGTTAACGGACTATGTCGAAAAAAGTATTGGTATTGGGCGAAACGCGTGAAGGCTCTTTGCGCAACGTCTCATTTGAAGCAATTGCCGCAGCTAAAAAAATCTCCGGCGGCGGAGAAGTCGTAAGTGTTCTGCTCGGTGATTCAGTAGCAGAATACGGCGCTGAACTGGTAAATTACGGCGCTGACCGCGTCATAACAGTCGAACACCCGCACTTGAAATCCTATACATCCGATGGCTACAGCCAGGCAATGATGGCAGTGGTCGAACAGGAACAGCCGCAAGCGCTGGTCTTCGGCCACACTGCTGTCGGTAAAGACCTGTCGCCGAAAATCGCTTCCAAATTGCAGACCGGTCTGATTTCTGACGTGACAGATATCGAAGGCGAAGGCGACGATGCAGTATACATCCGCCCGATCTATTCCGGTAAAGCATTTGAAAAAGTGAAAAACAAAGGCGATATCGATTTTATCACGATCCGTCCGAACAACATCGCCCCTCTGGAAAGACAGGAACGTTCAGGAGAGGTCAGCTCATTGTCTGTGGATATCACAAACTTGCGCACAATCATCCAGAATGTTGTCCGCAAATCCGCTGAAGGCGTCGATCTTTCGGAAGCGAAAGTCATTGTTGCCGGCGGACGCGGCGTGAAGAGTGCGGAAGGCTTTGAGCCATTGCAGGAACTGGCCAATCTTCTTGGCGGCGCAGTCGGCGCATCGCGCGGGGCATGTGACGCGGATTACGTCGATTACTCGCTGCAAATCGGCCAGACGGGTAAAGTCGTTACACCGGACCTTTACATTGCTGCCGGCATTTCGGGCGCAATCCAGCATTTGGCCGGTATGTCCAATTCGAAAGTGATCGTTGCCATCAATAAAGATCCGGAAGCGAACATCTTCAAAGTTGCGGATTACGGCATTGTCGGAGACCTTTTCGAAGTTATTCCGATGCTGACTGAGGAATTTAAGAAAGTAATGTAATAAAGAAAAGCGACGGCACCCGTTAAG
>NZ_JRGN01000107.1 GCF_000775575.1 Planococcus sp. CAU13 | reverse complement strand
TGAACGCCGATATCCCCTCCACGAACGCAGATAAACGAATAAACCAATCTTTTCCCAAAGAAAAAGTGAGTGCCAAAGCCAGCGAAAGCCCAAACAGCCTCACTTTCTTCAGAAAAAAAGGCTAAAAGACATAGATCAAAAGAAAAACGGATGCTTTTCGCAAGCGAAAAGCGAAAAAACCGACAGAAATCCTCACAAACCCTCAGACATGTATTCGCTGTCAACATTCAACTAATAATTCTCCCCTCATTTCCCAAAACCTCTCCCAATCCTGCAGTTTAATGGTAAAATTTATTAAAAGGAGTCGGAAAATTCTTGATTCATTTCGATTCAATTAGAAGGTGCTGAGCGGATGAGAAATTATACGCGGCTAGAAAAGATTTTATTCATATCCTCACCATTCAATCCGCGAAAACTGAAAGACGAATTGAGTGGGAAGACCGTTTTGATCACCGGTGCGAGTTCAGGTATCGGCAGGGAGTTTGCCTACCTGCTGGCGGACACCGCTGCGCATCTGGTTCTGGTGGCAAGAAGAGAAGAAAGCATGAAATTCATGAAGGAGCGGATCGAGAAAAGTTCGGCAAGCGTAACGGTGTTCCCGGCAGATCTGCGGAACGAGGAAGAAGTGGATGATTTGCTGGCATTTCTGCATGGATTGCCGGATGGGCTGGATGTCATTGTCAGCAATGCCGGCATCTCCATCAACCGTCCGATTGCCAGGTCACTCAATCGCTACCATGATTTCACGCGTACCATGGCGCTCAATTATTTCGCACCGGTAAAATTATTGCTGTCGCTCATCCCGCTGCTCGAGAAAAAGAACGGCCATATCCTTAATATTTCCACCATCAATGCGCTGCTGTTGCCGGTTCCGCACTGGGCGGCTTATCAGGCATCGAAAACGGCGTTTGATACGTGGCTTCGATCGGCAGAGCCGGAGCTGAAGAACAGAAATATTTCCACGACTTCGATTTACCTGCCATTGGTGAGGACACCGATGATTGAACCGACACCCGCTTACCAGAAAGCGCCGGCGATGTCGCCTGTCCATGTGGCTGAAATTATCGGCGAGGCAATGTATTCGAAACGAAAAGTGTATAAACCGTGGTGGCTGATCTTCGGGCAACTCGCGTCGGTCGTTTTCAGAGCGCCTTTATCGTTCGTCATGCCCCGCCTGATAAAGAAGAAGGAGTGAAAGGCCATGATCCATCTGCTGAAAATACTAGATCAGCTCAATTTTCTTTCCCCTTCAAATCTGGGGCGTCTTGGTCGTGCACTCCGCCAAAATGGAGTGAACCTGATGCTTTTATTCGCGTTGACTGAAAAAACGGGTGGCCATAAAACCGCTTTGGTCGACAGCAGGGAAACCGTCAGTTACGGGGAGCTGCAGAAACGGTGTGACACTCTTGCCCGTCATCTGGCGGAACAATACGGTCTGGAAAACGGCCGGAAAGTCGCGTTTTTCTGTAAGAATCACGCTTCGTTAGTGTCGGGTATTTTTACCGTGTCCCGCCTGGGCGCGGATGTCTTTCTGCTGAACTCTTCCATGAGTCAGCAACAGTTCGACCGCCTCATGGAAGAGCACGATTTCGACTTCCTGATTTATGACGATGAATTCAGTGGGATAATCGAAAAATCCCCTTACCGGAATCCGAAACTCGCCAGTTATCATGAAACGGAAACGGCGATCAGCAGATTATCTGCTGAAACTTCCGCCGAAAAACACAAACTCCCTCCGGCTTCCAGCGGCAAAATTGTGCTGTTGACAGGTGGCACCACCGGCAAGCCGAAGCAGGTGGTTCACCGGCCGTCCCTGTTTAATTTCCTGCAGCCTTTTTCTGCATTGCTGAACCGGCTGCAGTTGCCCCAATACAAAACGGCCTACATTGCGACGCCAATCTATCATGGCTACGGAATCGCTGTTTTGCTGTCGTTTTTTGCGCTCGGCAAGAAAGTCGTCATCCAGGACAGCTTTGACGCGAAAAGAGCCTGCGCCATCATCCGTGAGCACCAGGTTGAAGTCGTTACGGTCGTTCCGCTGATGGTGCATAAAATGCTGAAGGCGAATAAAGAAGATCTCCGCTCGCTTTCCTGCATCGCTTCAGGCGGAGCAAAACTGAATCCGGCTCTGGTGGAGGAAGTAAACCATCACCTTGGGGGAGTGTTATACAATCTGTACGGGACTTCGGAAGCGGGATTGAACATCATCGCGGATCCTGAAGATTTGAAGCAGCATGCGGGTACACTTGGCAGGCTGATTGAGGGTGGCCAGCTGCGCGTTATGAAAGACGGAAAAGAAATGAAGCCGGGCAGTATCGGCGAGTTTTGTTTTCAAAACAAATGGTCGATGCAGAACAGCCAGAGTCGCTGGATTCAGACAGGCGATATCGGCTACTATGATTCGGATGGTTATTATTTCCTGTGCGGCCGGACAGACGATCTGATCATTTCAGCCGGCAACAATATCTATCCGCTGGAAATCGAAGCAGCGTTAACCCGGCATCCGTCTGTAGAAGACGCGGCTGTGATTGGAGTGGATGATGTTTATGGCGGTCAGATGCTGACGGCATATGTGCAGCTGCGTCCGGGAGAAAAGCTGCCTGCAGAAGCGCTGACTGCTTGGCTGCGCACGCGCTTGGCCGGGTTTCAGATTCCGCGAGACTTCGTTTTCGTCAAGGAATTGCCGTATACAGCGGTCGGGAAGCTCGACCGGAAGCGGGTTCAGGCGGGGATGAACATCGGAGCCTGACATTAGGTAAGAAGCTTCGTGGCGTGAATCAATATATTGAATATCTTTGCAAAGGGAGAGCAGGGGCTTTAATCAGCCTCTTCTCTCTCTTTCAATTATTTTGACCTTTTTAGTTAATTGAATCAGCAGCCGATCCTGTAATTAGGAAAGATAGTTTAAGGAATAAAAATAAATAAAAAATTTTAATTTGTTTATTGTATTGTTTGGTTTTATTTGGTATAAATTTCTAGATGCTAATAAATTTATTGCATATTAAGGATAAAGAGTACACGATAAGGAAAATGGGGAATAGAAATGAAGAGGTTAGAGAAGTTTTTTCAAAAACGATTTTTGAAATTGATCTGTGATCATAAAGTACGGTTAGTCGCCTATGTTTTGGGATGAAGGATTTTTCTATGCGCTGATTCCTTATTGCAAGTCAAGAATCATGTTAAGTTGCACTATACTGGTAAATAAGAGACTGGCGGATTCTCGTGTGCTGAATTATCGTAAGCAGAACTGGAGAAGTTTGAGTTTAGTGGAACGGGCTCTCAAAATGGAGAAGCAGGGAAACTTCTATCATAGGTTGCTGATTGGGAAATACGAAAATTTCGCCCTGAACATGGGCTATTTAACTTGGGAGAGTGCTTTGGACAATACGTATTGTATCTACCACAGTGAAAAACAAGGTCAGTGGTATGTAACGCTGCTCCCCAACAAGGAATGGGCGATATGGAACTGCAGCAATGAAAAACCGCCTTATCGCTCAACCGCATTTCATACATGGCAAAAGGCCATAAATTCCCTGCGCTTATCTTTCGAAAAAGAAGGACTGCCGGAATGGAATTGGCGGCCTGAAGGCTTTGATGAAGGGGAAGACATTTTTTCCAAAGAGCCGGATCAGGAGAAAAGGTATATGTATTGAAGCGTCTGCTGAACTTTATATAATAAAAAAAGAACGTGATATTCTTTCTTAAAAATAGCCTGAGAGAAACCGTCTAACGGATTTCTCTCAGGCTATTTTTCTGTTTTATTTACTCAAATCCTGCTTTTCTTCAAAATCATAAATACGGTAAGCATCCTGTCCCATTTTCTTCGCTTCATACAAGGCCATGTCGGCGAGTTTGACCAGCTGCTTTTCGTTCGTCGCATGGTCGGGATAAAGGGCGACGCCGATGCCAGTGCTTATTTTTATTTCGTATCCATTAAAAGTAATGGGCGTTTCATATGACTTTAAAATTTGCCTGGCCATATTTTCGGCGGCATCCACTGAATCGATGCCGGGCAGTACTGCGCCCATCTCATCGCCGCCTAAACGTGCGGCCGTTCCTTCTGGAGGCATGCAGTTCTGGAGTCGGACTGCCATTTCCTTAATTACCGCGTCACCCGCGTCATGGCCGAATTGGTCGTTGATCTGCTTGAATTTATGCCCGTCGAGCATGAATACAGCCACTTTTCTGCCGGAATATTGGGTCTTGCGAACGGCTTTTTCAAGCTCGTCGTCAAACGTACGGCGGTTTGGAATACCGGTTAAATGGTCGTAGAACGCCATACGGGCAATATTTTCCTGGAGTCTTCTCCGTTCTGTAATATCCCGCGATATCGTAAATAGCTGTTTTACTTCGCCGTTTTCCAATACAGGAGTGGGCGAAACTTCCAGCCAGAGGTAATGGCCCTGCTGATGCCTGAAGCGGATTTCCACTGTGGAGGGTTTTCCGCCGTTGATCAGGGAAGTTACATTGTCCATTAAGGCTGCCGCATCTTCCGGATGGACATTTTCCATCATAGAAGTGCCGATGCAGGCATCGGCGGAATAGCCTGAAATTGTTTCGTAGGCTGGGGACACGTATTCGACAACGCCATCCAGATTGATCATCGTGATGATGTCGAATGTGCTTTCTGTGATGATTTTGTATTTCTCCTGGCTTTTCTGCAGCTCTTTTTCCGCTTTTTTTAATTCTGTTACATCTTTATAAATGATGGTGGCCCCGATGATTTCTTTGTCGTCATTCCGCACCGGTGAATAGGAAGAAATGATATTGAGCAGTTTTCCGGATTTTGTAATACGGATGGTCTCATGTGAATTGACGGTTTCTCCCTGTAGCAGCATTTCGACGATCCGGATTTGATCGTCTCTCATGCCCGGGGGAATGATGGTGCCTTTAAGGTTGATCATTTCTTCTTCCGTAAATCCGAAAGTCTCTTCAAACGCGGGGTTCACTTTCAGGATGTCGCCGTTCGTATCAATATAAAAAATTGGATCGGTAGAATTCTCCCAGAACAATTCAAGCTCTTTTTTCGCTTCGGTCAATGCCTTTTGGACTTTTTTCTGTTCAGTGATTTCTTTGGTAATCGCATAGATGCCGATCACTTCGCCTTCGATAATGATCGGAACCGTGTTCACCTGGAAAGTGGCCTCTTTGTGTGCCTTGGTATAGATGGTCGTTACAAAATCGATGGACTTCCCGGCCAGCGCCTTTTCAAACTTCGAGGCAGTTTCTTCAATACAGTCCTCAGTCACCAGTGAAAGAATGGACTTCCCAAGCAGCTCTTCTTCGCTGTAACCGGTGGCTTCTGTGACCATCTTGTTAACGTGGATGAAGTTTTTATGCTGATCAAATTCAAATACCGCATTGGCGTTGTTTTCTATGAGGGAAGTCAGCCGTTTCCGCTCAATTTCCATTTCCTGCTGCGTCTTGAGAACGGAGCGCTTTTTCCGTTCACGTTCGGTGACGTCCCTTACAATCGCCAGTATATACTGACAGTCGCCATTTTCATCCGTTATCGGATTGAGCATCGTTTCGCCGAAAAATTCGCCGTTTCTTGTTTCCATCTTTTCAGTGAACTCCAGGGAGTTTCGAGTAGATTGCACGTTCTCGTACAGCTGGATCATGGGCCCGCTTATTTCAGGCGGCAGCACTTCATCGATGCGCCGTCCATGGACTTCGTCGAATGGCAGAATCGCCAGGGCGGCAGGATTCACATAACGGTACCGAAAGGAATCCTGCTCTTTCTCCATCAGAAACACTGGATCTTTTATGATGTCGAAAAGAGCTGTATAGGCTGAAATATCGTAGATTAATTTTTCTTTGTTGTGATTCCCCATCCTGTTCTCCTCCAAGCGATCAATAATTGATTCAATGTGACTTAATCCGGTTTATGTAAAGAGAGTAATCCTATTTTATTTCAATTAATGAAAATTATTAGTTATTATTTTCCATGTAAACAAAGTTTAAGCTATCGGGCAACTTTAAACCATTATTTTTCCTCATATTGATTGGGAAATATCAGAATCCTTTGCTTGTTTATCACTTTAGTCCTCTACTGCAGTATAGACTTCTTTAGAGGAAAAAGGATGTTTTTACTTGTAAAGAAAATTATTTTTTATAAGGAAATGACAACTTGCAGTTGCTTAACATTTTTCTGCAATCTTGCTGTAAAATTCAGTTAAGGACTAAAACAGAGACATAATATAGAGAGAAGGATGGATTCTGTGGGGAAGATGAAATGGATACCGATTCTTGTTTTATTATTTTGTGCGGCATGTTCATCAAACAATGTGGAAGAAGCGGAAAATGTCCGTTTGGAGTATTGGGCAAAAGAAGGCTCCGAAGAGATGCCGGTAGAGGAATACGCTGATGAAACGAACGGACTTGCCGTTTTCAGGGATGTGGTCAATCAGGCAGAAGAACTGGAAAAGGAGGCGGTTATAGTCACGAGACCATTGCTGACACTCGAGTTTATGATGAAGAGTGAAGAAAACCGGAAATACCATCTGTGGGTAACAGAGGCAGGGGAAGGCTATCTCCAGAGCCTGCATCCGCATAAGAGCGTTACACTCAGGATGGATCTGGATTCTGCAGAGGAACTAAAGGATTTTATTGCAGCGAAAGAGGATGTTGAAGTTTTGAAGGGAGATATTGAGTTTGAGCAGCTTGGTCAGAACAACTGATCTTCAATATAAATCTGACATTATTTTTCGGTGGCGTCAGAATTTCTTCTCCTGTTTTTATTCCAAACCAGCCCAGTCAGGATAAGAATCCCTATGGCTATAGCGTACTGATAACTCGGCGGCACGGTAAGGGTGACGCCATAAACCACTGCCACTTCAAGAATGACGGCAGGAATTTTGCCGATGGTGCTGGCAATCATGAACAGAGGAGCGGAAATCGACGTCAGGGCAGCACCTGCTGTCACAAAGCCTGACGGTACGAAAGGAATCAGGCGCAGCCCAATGACGGCCCATAACACGCGGCTTCCCGAAGACCGCTGAAGATATTGCCAGAACGGTTTCTTCAGCCAGTGAGGATCGATTTTTGAGAACCCGAACCGGTAGAGATAGAAGCCAGCAATGGCACCGAAAATTTCTCCGGCCAGGGAAAGAACCGTTCCAAGTGTGACGCCGAACGAATTGATATTGAGGGCCGTCAGCAGAACACTGGGAAAAATCCCCAAGGCGCCAAGCCCCATATTCAATAAAAGGAGCAATATAAAATCGATGACAGGGATTTGAGTAAGCATGGCAGGATTCGCCTCCTGTGCAGATGAAGAATTTGAGGGATGAGTTAATTATACACCGTCTTTTTTTTTACGGCTTTAAAATCGATATGAATCTGCATGTTGAACAAGACCCCGGACACCTTGACCATTAGGTTTGCCGGGGTCTTTGTATCTTCACTCATTACTCGCTTTGGCCACATCAGGGTGTAAGCGCATAAAGCGTTTCTGTTCCAATATCGGACCCAGTTGAAAGAGCAGCACACCTCCACTGATCAGCAGAATGCCTAAGAGCGACTGCCATGTAAAGGGAACTTTCTCAAGTCCGAACCAGCCGAGCGTATCCCACATCAATCCGAAGAAAATCTGTGACACCATGACGAGTGAGATGGCACGGCTCGGACCGAGAAGCTGCACGCCTTGTGTTACACAGGCAACAACGCCGACACCGACGATGCCGCTGAACCAGAACCAGGGCTCTGCCTGGAAGCTGAACAAATTGGCTCCTTCAAATATGAGGCCGGCCGCCAATGATGCAGCAAAACCGAGAAACAGAACAAGCGCCGTAGTGGTCCAGACACTGACCTGTTTTTTGACGTTTGCATTAAATGTGTTCTGAAGGCAGACAAAAGCGCCGCCGATAATTGCCAAAAAGATGCCGAGAGCCATTTGGATTCCTCCTATTCGTAGATGTTCTGTCCTGCCTGTTCCAGGAGGGCGTCCCGGTCCAGCAGGATTATTTTGCCGCGCTTCTTCACAATCCATCCGGCCTGTTCGAATTGCTGCAGGACCCGGTTCAGGTGGCGATAACTGGTACCGATCAAATCCGCCATATCCACAAGCGACGTGGATTCGAGCATCTGTTGGGCAGGAGTCATCGACAACAGGTAGCTCGCCACGCGGACGTCGACCGTATAAAGCAGGTTGAAGTTCATCGCCCGTGTTTTTGTTTCAAATTTTGTTGTGATGGTCTGCAGCAGAAACTGAAGCCATGCGGCATTGTCAGCCATTTCTCTGCGCAAGGCTTCATATGAGATGCAGATGACGACAAGATCCGTTACCGCTTCCACTGTGTTAATGAAAGGACAATTCCTGACGTATTCAACATCACCCACAATATCAAAAGGTGTCTTAAATGCCAGGATCAGCCGTTTTCCTTCAGGGGACAGCATGGATATTTTCGCTTTCCCTTTAATCAGCAGATAAAGCGTGTCTGCTTCGTCGCCTTGTGAAAACAGCCGTTCACCGCCTGTATACGTCCGGACAACCATTTCTTGCTGGACATGTGCCGGGAACAATTCAAGAAGTCCGAACTGCTCCAGGGATTGCGCTATTTGCCGTTCCATTTAACTCCTCCTCACCACTTTAAAATAATGACTCCAACAACCATCATCAGAACACCGAGAATCTGTGTCCTCCCGATTTTCTTCAGGGACATATCAAACCAGCCTCTGCTGTCGATGACGATCGCGAGGACGAGCTGCGCAATCAAAAAGATGGAGATGGTCAGGGTGACGCCCATGATATGGACTGCAGTCATATTGCTGAACAGCACGACAGCCGCCAGCATGCCGCCGGACGCATACAAAGGCGACACCTGATTCAGCTGCCGATAAGAGCGGTCTCTGATGATCAGTACGATAAGAATGGCTAAAACGAAACCGGTCAGCTGGGTCATTGTGGCGGCCTGCCATGAGCCGATTTCTTTGCTGATTGCAGCATTTGCGACACTCTGGAATGTGAGAAAAAATCCGCCGAGCAGTGCGAACAGGATTCCTTTCATGAAAATCACGCACCTTTCTATACTCCTAATTTACATTGCGTGAAAAGTTATGAAAAGGACACATGTCCTATTCAAGGTGAAGGAATTGAAGGAAATTAGCAAGCGGAAGAAACAGAGAGAACAGAGGGGAAAGAAGAGGTTTTAAGAAAAAAAAACACAGGCAAACTCAAATCTTCCGAGTTTACCTGTGGACTTGAACCTGTCAGCGCAAAGTGCGATGGGTCATTGGCCGATTCTTACAATCGGCTTGATGGTCGTTCCTTGTTTGGAGTCTTCGAATGCTTCATTAATTTGATCAAACTCATATACTTTCGTCAGTTTATCGAATGGGAACAGGCCGCGCTTGTAATAATCGACCAGTTGGGGGATGAACACCTGGGGAACTGAATCCCCTTCAATTACACCCATTACCGTTTTGCCTTCCGCCATGATGTCGTTGTGGACATCGAACGTGATTTCCGGAGTTACGCCGACAATGGCACACGAACCGAGTGGACGGAGCGCATGGATCGCCTGTTTGACGACAGGCGGCACGCCCGTTGTCTCGACAGCATAATGGGTGCCCCCGTTGGTGATCTTTTTGATTTCATCAACGACATCCACATTTTTGCCGTTCAGCGTATGCGTCGCCCCCAATTCTTTGGCCAGTTCGAGGCGGTTATCGTGGATATCGACGGCGATAATGTTGAGGCAGCCTGCAATTTTTGCTGCCATTACAGCACTCAATCCGACTGCACCGCTGCCGTAGATTGCGATGGAAGAACCGAACTCCGGTTTGAAACGGTTTAAAACGGTGCCTGCCCCTGTCTGGATGCCGCAGCCCAGTGGACCGAGCAATGTCAAATCCACATCCGGATCAACTTTGACGACATTCCGTTCATTGGCAACAGCAAAAGTTCCAAAAGATGATTGACCGAAAAATGTTGAGACGTCTTGGCCGTCGTGATGAATCCTGTTTGTGCCGTCCTGCATTTTGCCGCCGAAATTCAGGTCATTAAAATTCAGGCAAACGGTCGGATGAGCGGTCAGGCAATTTTCGCAATGGCCGCAATATGCGAATGACAGCACCACATGATCGCCAGCTTGAATCGTAGTAACACCGGAACCCGTTTTTTCAACGATGCCTGCTCCTTCATGACCCAGAACCGCAGGAAACGGGGACAGGCCCAAATCTCTTGCCACTGCATCAGTATGGCAGATGCCGGTTGCTATAATTTTCACCAGCACCTCATTCGCCTTTGGTTCGCCAAGTTCCACTTCTTCGAATTTAAACTCTTCTCCCAATCCGTGTGTAACGGCTGCCTGTATTTTCATTTGGATCCTCCTCTTAAATTTTGATGTTCTTAAACAATTACCCGATTATCGTCGTGGTACTCGTAAACGAGGAGATAAATTACAGTGGATGGCAGAAAGGAATAAAAACGGAGAAGCTGGCAAGCAGGCCGGCATTACAAGAATAGATGGATGGTTTCTGTATAATAGACATAAGAAAAAAGAGCGCTGCAGAAAATTCGGACCAGGTAAAAAACTGTTTTTCACAGACTTTCCACCAAAAAGGAGTAGAGTAAAATGCACAAATCCTTGAGCAGGAAATTCGATAAACAAGCCGGTCGCTACAACAAAAGCCGAGGGAACGACAAAACGTTCAAGTACCGGGCGAAGATTTTCGGGGAGGCAGAAGGCAAGGTGCTGGAAGTGGGCATTGGGGTGGGGCTGAATTTTCCTTTGTACAAAAATGATATCGAATTGACGGGAGTGGATTTCAGTCCTGAAATGCTGAAGAAAGCGCAGGAGGCAGCGAAAGACTATCCATTCGAAACGAGACTCATGCGGGAAGATGTGGAAGCGCTCCAGTTTCCGGAAAATACATTCGATACAATCGTCTCGTCGGGGACGTTATGCGCTTACCGGGACCCTCTTAAAGTCTTGAACAATTTTCAAAAATGGTGCCGTCCGGAAGGAAAGATATTGCTGCTGGAACATGGCATCAGTTCCAATAAGCCATTGGCCATTCTGCAAAGAGCAGCAGATCCGCTGGCTGTAAAATTGATCGGATGCCATGCCAACAGAGATATCAGCGGACTAGTAAGGGAATCAGATCTGCAATTGGTTAAGGAAGAGCGCTATCTGGCTGGAAACGTCTATCTGATATGGGTGAAGCCGTAGCGGGAGCAACCAACTCGGAGGATTCAGAATTATCAAGAAAAAGTGTTGATGCTAATTTTTATATGGTATACTTTTCCATGTAACTGAAGGAGGTACGGTCCAGTGGTGAAAAAATAATCTGGGAAAATCTTAAACTATTTTAGTAATCCATGAAATATACATGAAGATTTTCTCTTTCGTTGAATTAGTAATAGAAACAAAAGGGAGAGATGACATGTTAAATAAAGTGAGCGATTCGATTTATTATTTATCCAATCAGGATGACAAAGAGAGGCCGGCCTTAGGGTTGGTAAGCGGCGAAGAAGCCAGTCTGATTATCGACTGCGGCAATACCCCTCAGCATGCCAAAGACTTTCTGGCTGAGATTGGGAGACTGGATGTGCCGCCGGTGAAATATGCCGTCATTACACATGCGCATTGGGATCATTTCATGGGCATGAATGAGTTTGATGCCACAACTGTTGTCAACAGCCGGACAGACGAATTAATGCAGAAATGGCAAAGCCTCTCGTATAATGACAGTTCGCTTCAGAAGTGCGTGGACAAAAAGGAAATGAGTCCCCAGTGCATGGAGATTCTGCAAAAAGAGATGCCGAACCGGGATAGCTTTAAATTAAATTCACCTGATGTAATCTTTGGAAATACAGTCACCATTGATCTGGGAAATAAAAAATGTGTGCTCGAAAAGATTAGAAGCACCCATACAGATGATTCTACGATTGTCTATATTCCGGATGATAAAGTTGTTTTCCTGGGGGATTGTGCATACGGCAAAACGACAAATGGATTATTCCATATCAAGCAATCTCTGCTGGAGCCAATGGTTCAGGATATTCAAAAGTACGATGCGGAATGGTTCGTGCTTGGCCATGAATCCATCTGTGACTCGGAGGAAATGGATCTATACTGGAAAGAGCTGACTGCGGCAAGCCAAGCTGTAGAATCTGCTTCTCTGGAAGAAGCAGAGGAGAATTTTAAAGCGAAGAATAACAGGGGACCAAATGAAAATGAATTGTTCTTCATCCAGGCATTTGTGAATGACCGGATTATTCAATCACAATAATCCGATAGAAAGTGTTCTCCGTAAAAAGCAAAATCCGCAGCTGGAATTTTCCGGCTGCGGATTTTTTAATCCTTTGTCTGTTTGCGGTAAACGATTACTGTCAATGCGACGGCAACGAGAGTCCACAGAAGAATGATGGCGAAGTGGGACCACATCGAACCAATGGCCGTGCCAAGTTCAACTTTGGTCGCAATTTCAAACAATTGGTGATTCGGGAAATAGACCAATACTTTTAAGATCGGATATTGCTCGGCTAATGGCACCGCGAATGAACCAAAGGAAAATATACCAAGCACCGGCAGCACAATGACTGAGGATTCCATTACAGATTTTGCCCAGAGACCGAGCAGTGTGCCGACAGCAATATAGAAAAACGACGACAGCACAAGTGCCAAAGCCACAATGGCGATATTCGCCGGCTGGTATTCCGCCAACACGGCACTGAAGAAAATAATCAGCATCGTAAGAACAAAAGACAGAAGACTTTTGCCGCCAAGGATATCTGCCGTACTGGCAGGAGACAGCATTAGACCGCGCAATGTATTCTTCTCTTTTTCTTCAGCAATCAGGCAGCACTGGACATAAGTGGCAGTCAGCGCAAACGTCATATTGAAAATCATGTAATGGGAAGCGAGTGAATCGACGCCCATTCGGCTGTAGATGGCCGCTATGAAAAGTGGAAGGAATATAACCACTGACACCGCTAAATTTCTTGAAAAGTCTTTAAGGTCTTTCTGGAAAATGGCCGACATGCGTTTGATTGATACGTTCATGCTAATTCCCTCCCTGTCATTTGGACAAAAATATCGCCCAGCGATGGTTCGTTTGTATGGATGGTTGCCACCTGGTCTGTTTTCATGAATTCGAATAAACGCTCAGCGCCTTCCGAACCTGCGGGCAGAACCACGATTTCCTCATTTTTCAACTCTATAGTAACAGTAGAGTCGGAATGGCTTTTCTTCAATTTCGCCGGAGTGTCAAGCAATTGGATCTTTCCTTTATCGAGAAAAGCGATGCGGTCGCAAAGAGAATCCGCTTCCTCCATATCATGGGTGGTCAAAAAGATGGTGGTGCCTTTCGCGTTGAGCGCCTGCAGCCCTTTATGTATATGGCGGGTGTTCACCGGGTCGAGCGCAGATGTCGGTTCATCAAGAAACAGCAGATCCGGGGCATGGAGCAGCGTCCGGGCCAATACGACGCGCTGTTTCATCCCTTTTGACAAGGCTGAAATCTTTTTGGCTTTCTCTTCTTTTAAATTGACGGAATCCAGTACTTCCTCAATTGCGGAAAACGGGATGTCGTAAAGCTGGCAATACAGCTTCAGGTTTTCATGGATGGACAGGCGGTCATATAAGCCGCTGTTGTCTGTCAGCACCCCGAATCGCTTTTTCACTTCCGGCTTCTTTAATTGAGATAAAGCTTCACCGAACACCGTAGCCGTTCCACTCGTCGGCAGCAGCTGGCCGGTAAGAATTTTAATCATCGTCGTCTTGCCGGATCCGCTTGGTCCAAGAAAGCCGAAAATTTCTCCTTTTATAACGTTGAAATCCAATCCGTCTACAGCAGTCTGATTGCCGTACACTTTCACAATGTTGTTCACTTCGATTATGTTTTCCATATTCATCCTCCTGAAGTTCGTTTTACTTAACTGACTTCAGAATAAAGTCGATTCGGCAGAAAAACAGCTGTTTTTCGGTAAAAGGAGCTATTTTAGGGGTGAATGGAGCCTATTTCAGGCCAAGCATTTCCTTTAAACTGACCATTTTCGTCTTGGAAAGTGGAATTTTCGATTTGGCGGCGTCATCGAGGACGAGACTGTAACTGTTTTTCGTCCAGGTGATCACTTCCCGCACTTTCTGCAGATTGACGATATACGACCGGTGGCAGCGGAAAAATCCGAAAGGCAATAACCGGTCTTCCAGTTCAGTCAATGTGAAATAGCTGGGAAAAGCTTCGCCTTTGATGTGCAAAAACGATTGGCCTTCGGAACTTTCGATGTAATCAATTTCCGGCGGGTCAAACAGCACAATTTTTTCATTCACTTTGGTCGGTATTTTTTCGAATCGGACCGGCTGCAGCGATTCTGGCTGAAGAGGCGCCTCTTCTTCAGTATGTATAGCCGGTTCTTCGCTTGCTTCCGGCTCTTCATCGGCAGTCTCCACGCGATGGAGGCCTTTGTCATCCAGCCGGAAAACATCTGTCCCTAACGTTACGGCAGACTCCATATTGCCGGTCAGCACCAGGATGCCTTTATTTTGCTCGCGCAGCCCATGGAGAACCGAGAATAGAATCCGTTTGGACTCATGGTCGAGATTCTGATCCGGTTCTTCAAGTACATAGAAATCCGGATTTTGAAGCAGCAGGCAGGCAAGCTGAAGCCGTTTCCTTTCCGAATGGTTCAGTTTACCGGCTTTGACGCTGCGTTTGCTGAGGAGCTGCACCGACTGCAGCACGTCATCGACTGATTGGGAGGAATTGTGCAGATTGTGGTGAAAGCGCAGTGTTTCTATGACAGACAGACGTTCATAATAGCCGGATTCAAGAAAAAAGAAGCCGATGCCGGCGGTTTTTGCCGACAGCGATTTTTCTTCGAAAGTGATTTCGCCATTTGATAAAGTGGACGTTCCAAGCAGCAGATCCATCAGCTGCTGCCTGATATTGACGTTGGTGTGGAGAGCAGTAATGTCCCCTGCTGCAACAAGCAGGTTGAAACTTGGGAAAATCACGTTATCTGAGTATTGTTTTTCAGCATCTTTAAATTGCAGGACCATTGTTTTCGCTCCCTTTTCTGGATTGGTTAATGGAGATTCTGGAGGAGTGTCATTTAAAAGAGAGTCTCACCTGCTATATTGTAGCTGAATAAGGGATTTATTGGAATGAGAATTAGGATATGGTGCTGATAAAACAGGATTGACTTCTCCCGTCATTTCGATTAATCTGGATAAAATCTAAAATACGGCTTGCAAGTTTAAGGACCAGTAGACAAACAGGACTTTCCCAGAGAAGATATCGAAAGCTGCGAGATATCCAAAGGACATTTGTCGAACCTGCCTTTCATATCCTGTATTGAAAAATACAGCGGCTGATCCCGTTACCGATTCAGAGAGTAAAGCTTTGCTTTAAAAGAAGGGTGGTACCGCCTCAAGAGGTCCCTTCATTTAAAGCAGGGCTTTTTTTATTTCAAATAAAACAGTCAGAACGGAGGGGCGTCATGAAAAAAGTGAAATTGGTGCAGCATCAGGAAGAATATTGTGAAGAAATCTACAGGCTTTCGTCGGCGCCTCAAGTGAAAGACGCGCTCGGTCTGCCTGACGGGACAGTGGCAGATACAAGGCGTTTTATCCAGCGGGTGCTGGCAGAAGAACAGGCGGGAGCGACCATCCCCCGTGTCATTCTGAATGGGAAAGATAAATTGATCGGCCTTACAGATCTGATGTTCATTGATCACCGGAAAAAGTCCTGCCACATCGGCACATGGATTGGCCATGAATACTGGGGGCAAGGGTACAACGAAGCTTCCAAGCTTGCGATTCTGCAGATTGCATTTGAGGAGCTGGAGCTGGACTGCGTTTTCGCCGGAGCGAGGACGGTGAATATCCGTTCGCAGAAAGCTCAGGAAAAACTGCCGTTCATCCGCCTCGGTGTGGAAGCTGAATTTCGGGAAGAGCACCAGGCGCTGGAGCAGAAAGAGAAGCAGCCCTGTGTTTTGAATGTTTTTTGCAAAGAGGATTACTTGTCTTATATAGAAGAGAAAATGATTTCCCAATAAGCTGCGGAGGAGAATGAAGATGACAAAACAAATGGTTGAAAAAATCACCAATATGGATGAGGATTTTGCGCAGTGGTACACGGACGTCGTGACAAAAGCGGAACTGATCGATTACTCGAGCGTTCGCGGTTCAATGATCATCCGCCCTTACGGCTATGCCATCTGGGAGAATATCAAAGATGCGCTGGACCATGAAATCAAAGGGACGGGGCACGAAAATGTCTATATGCCGCTGTTGATTCCGGAAAGTCTGCTTCAAAAGGAAAAAGATCATATCGAAGGATTTGCGCCGGAAGTGGCATGGGTGACGCACGGCGGGGACGAGGAACTGGCTGAACGGCTGTGCATCCGGCCGACTTCCGAGGTTTTATTCGCTGAACACTATAAAAACATTATCCACTCGTACCGGGACCTGCCGAAGCTTTACAATCAATGGGCGAATGTCGTCCGCTGGGAGAAAACGACGCGGCCGTTTTTGCGCACGCTTGAATTCCTGTGGCAGGAAGGGCATACGTGCCATGAAACGGAAGAAGACGCACACGAAGAAACGGTGAAAATGCTGGAAGTCTACTCCGATATCTGCGAACGCGTCCTGGCGATTCCAGTATTGAAAGGACGGAAGACGGAAAAAGAAAAGTTCGCTGGAGCGAAATATACCTATACCATCGAAAGTCTGATGCATGACGGAAAAGCGCTTCAATCCGGAACTTCACATAATCTCGGCACGGGATTTGCGGAATCGTTCGGCATCGAATTCCTGAACCGGGAAGGCAAATTGCAGCCGGTCCATCAGACTTCATGGGGTTTCACCACCAGAATCATCGGCGCCATGATCATGGTGCACGGTGATGACAAAGGCCTGGTGCTGCCGCCGGAAGTCGCGCCGGTGCAAGTCCAGATCGTGCCGATTGCCCAGCATAAGGAAGGCGTGCTCAATACAGCGTATGAACTTCAGCGTTCATTGAAGAATTCTGTGCGGGTTAGCATTGATGCGAGCGATAAGAAACCGGGCTGGAAATTCAATGAATCGGAAATGAAAGGCATCCCGGTCCGCCTGGAAATCGGGCCGAAAGATATCGAAGAAGGAAAAGTGGTGCTGGTCAGAAGAGATACGGGCGAGAAGATTCACGTTAAAAATGCGGACTTGGAAACGGAACTGCCGCGCCTGCTGCAGGATATCCAAAAGTCGCTGTACGCCAAAGCACTGGAACATCGCATGAATAAAACAAGCATTGCGTTGCATATGGATGAGTTCAAAGAGGGGCTTGCGGAAGTTGGAGGATTCATCAAAGCGATGTGGTGCGGAGAGCGTGCCTGCGAAGATGCGATAAAAGAAGAGACGCAGGCGACATCGCGCTGCATTCCTTTTGAAGACGAGGCGCTTTCGGACAGCTGTGTGTATTGCGGGAAAGAAGCGAAGGAATTGGTTTACTGGGCGAAGGCTTATTGAGTTTGTTAAATTCATCCTATGTATCTATTAATATAGTAAAGAAATTTTTGAGCATGGATAGCAAGTATATCCATGCTCTTTTTATCATATAAAAAATGGGATATATTCTAACTGCCTAAATTAAACTATGGAAGAATGAAATTATAAGTATAAAAGATATGATACATACGGAAAAATTTAACTGTTTCCATACAAGCATGGGTGGTTTAATGAATATCTTCAGGAACTTTCTTAGGGATTTAAAATACTTGATAAATAAGATTTTTCTTTATTAAGCTGGTCAATTAAAGCATGATCATCAACGAGTCTTGCAATTTCAAATGCCTGCTCTATGAATGAGTTGGATTGACTCGACCTTTGTTCAAGTAATAAACCTTTTCTTAAGTACGACAGTGAAATCTGCATATATGATTTCAGTTCTTTTGCTTCTTCTATAACCTCTTCATTTAATAGAAATGCCTCCTCAAATGCTCTTTCCCTAATAAACAAATGAACAAGATTAAATTTGAAAGGGAGAATTATTTTTCTATAGTCATGGAAATCTTTGTATTTAACAGCCTGTTTAATTGCGAATTGCGTAATTGAAATAGCTGTTGGAATAGGAAATAGAAAAAGAATGCTATTTATCAGTTTTAAATCTGAAAGATACCATATATTTGAGTTTTGTAATCTGAGCCATACATCTTCAGCATAGCGGCGGGGAACTTCAAAGTTTTCCGATTCCTTAAGTATCAAGAATGCTTTCGATAGAGCCAAAATATCTTGAATATAACGGTCTTCCACTGTATGAAGGTAACTTTCTGACATAGAAATGATTTCCGTAAGTTTGTTAACCTCGATAAACTTTAACTCATTAAAACGACTGATAATTCTATTACGATCTGAGTAATTATATCCATTATGAATAAATTGAAATTCATCATAACTAATTTCCAGATTATTTAGCAGAACTTCAAACTTTTCTAAAGTTACATCCATTTTTCCAAGCTCAAATTTAGAATAAGAAGTTTGATGCATCATATCTCCGTTTACGTCACTTTGACGATAGTTTTTAGAAGTTCTGATATCTTTAAAAGTCTGTCCAAATTTCTTCTCCATTTCACACCGCCTATTTGATAAATAAGCTTATATGCTTATTATGAATGATTAAATTTTAGGGGGATATACTTGAATTGGTAACTATACAATATATGTAGGGGCATTGATGGCATGAGCCTGTCCTATAAATACCAGACTTTATTCTTACCGAGTTAAACTATATTAATAAATGAAGAGGAGAACTGATACTTGCTATTCCAAATTTTGTTCCTAATAATCTTATTCTTAGCATTAATCACAATTATAATGTTCAAAAATAATATTAAGTCTGCTGGACTGTTAGGTCTAGTCTTCTTTTTCTTCGGTGGATGTTTAGTCTTTTTAATCGGGTTTTATATTTATTTAACTTAGATACGAGGAGGCAGGATTAGGATGGATATGTTATTGGCTGTATTTTTATGTATAGTTTTGACCTTCAACTTATATGTACTTATAGAAAAGAAAGCCGCTCAGCGAGAAAAGTTATTACTATACTATTTGACAGCCGTTGTGCTTTTTGTTCTAAGTATGATTAGCGGCAATTAATAAATTTTTACATTATCCTTAAATCTGTTCATCCTTCAATTATTTTACCAGTGTTTCAAATCGCTTTGGAGGAAATGCCTCTCCTGGTAAATAGCCTGGATATGGAAACAGTTCTGATATTTTCTTTTATTTCAGCGAAAAAATGTCTGCATTCTAATTTATTGTTTAGTTGTTGGCTGGGGGATTTATTTTCTCGCCTTAATAATCATCGTCGTAGGGAACTTCTGCGCTTTATGGAGGGAATAATAACGGTCGGAAACTTCCGCATCCATGTCTTTCAATTCACTTGGCACATCTGTTTCAACAACTTCTTCGATGGTAAAACCGGCTTTGATCAGTGAATTCAAATAAGTGCTGAATTTCCGCCTCGGAATAGCGACGGGCGCATCTTCGCCTTTGAAGTTTTTGTACCGAATCATATCTTCTTCCTGATAAGAGCTATGGAGAGAGAGAACGCCGTTGTCACTTTGCAGATGTGCATAGAGCGGATGATCCCAGCTGAAGAGAAAATAACCTCCCGGCTTCAGATAGGAATGGATCAAGTTGAACGTTGTATCCAGATCGGTCGTCCAGCCAATGGCATAAATGGAGTAGACAAGATCAAAATAGTCTTTCGGAATGCAGATATCTTCTTCCATCGCTGCACAGTGCAGATTTGCCTGCAGCCCTTTTAAGGTTTCCGCGGCAGCGTCAATCTGCTTCTTGGAAAAATCGACACCCCATAATTCAGCAGCACCTTGTTCGTTCATATAGGCTAAAGAGTGGCCGCTGCCGCATCCAACATCCAGCACTTTTTTGTCCTGGATCGTTTCAAACAGCTGCAGTTCTTCTTCGGTTTGGGCAAATGGCCCGAAGCTCGGCAACGCATCGATTCCATTGAAATGCACGGCCACTGTATTCCAGCTTTGCTGGTTCTGTTTTAAAATCTCTGTCTTCATTATTATGCCTCCATCTCTATTCTGTTATATCCTTCGGAACATCCCAGATAAAATAATGGCTGGAATACTGTCGGGTTTCAATCACGACCGTTTCTTCCCCTTTATTAAAAATAAGCCCGGACCCCAGCTGTTCGGTGAATTGCCAGCCTTCAGCCGCCATAAAATCGAAGATGACGCCAAATCGATCGTCTTGTCCAGCTGCCGACACATATCTGATTTCATTTCCGGAATCGAGCACTTCTTCAAATCCGGCATCAGTGAACTCGTATTTGGCGATTGCCATCAGGTAGGGCACCGGATTGCCTTCCTGCCCGAGAGCACTTCCGAACCGGATGGCAATAAAACCGAAAAATAATAAGAGAATCAATAGAAGTGTTATCAGAACTTTTTTCAAATGCACCCCTCCTCACAATATTTTCTATATACCTTTGAACTTGTCTCTGGCATGATATTTGTTCTTTTATTCACTTAAGAGATTTTGTTCGAATATCAAATAATTCGAGCAGAGCCTGGTTATTTGATTTATTACTTTGAACTTTGAGGGTTTGGATATATACCAGATGCCGAGGGTCCAATTCAAAATTGGAGCCACCTGACACGATGACAGGGCGGTTAACGCAATAAAGTAATTTGGGCCTTGTAACCAACCCCCATTGCAGAGCTGGAAATTCTTTTCGAAAAACTTCTCCAAAATAGATGCAGATATCTGTGATGAAACTGTGCGTTGCCAAAGTGAATTCAGGCGATTGCTCTAAATAAACCTTGTGCCTCCATTCTGGCAGGTTAGCCAGTTCCTTTTTTATTTGCTCGGGAGACTTGGATTCAGATTCTACCAGAGGAATAAACCACTCCCATAAAGCAGCCAGTGATTCGCGCGAAAAATCAAGAGGGTGTGCACCGCTTTCAGTGCTCCAGGTATAGAGTGTTTCTAACTGATTCAGCCGATGGGGTATTTGGCTGATGAACCAGTCGAAGTATTGCTGTGCTTCCCTTTTTCTCATCTCTCTGAATTCCTTAATCTCAAAAGGCGGGTCCATTGCAAAATAGTTCATATTTTTTCACCCTTCTGCCGTTTATTTAAGAGGAATAGTTCAGCTGTCTTAAAATCCAGGGCAAGAAAAATTACCAGTTAGTGTAACTTACTTGTTTTAATGCGGTCTAATGGCAATAAAGGAGGGATAGGTATGAAGCAGTTGATGGTACTATTGTTAGTAAGCGGACTGATTCTGGCAGGATGCCAGGCGGGTGAAGAGCAGGCAAGTCCGGCTCCTCCGAAAACTACTGAGCAGGAGCCGGCGAAATCTGCATTTTCTCCGCTTCCTGCAGTTGATGTAATCGAAGTAACAAGTTCGGGTGAAGCAGAAAACCTGAACCGTTTCTATGTATTTTTGGAGAGTGCGGAAGCTAAAGAGCCAGACCATATCCAGATCAGACAGTTTACGACCGAAGGAGATCCGGTAACCAAGGATATTAAATTTGACGGGTCAGAGTTTAAGTCCATCTTGGACACGTCCAGGGATCAATACGGTCCGCGTGGGGTAGCCGAAGCGGTTTGTGACGAGTTGACTGTAACAGAAACTGCTGAAAGAACAGATTATCAGTTGGAAGGCTGTGAGAATAACCAGGAGAATCATTTGCTGACTGTCTGGAATTAGCAGGTGAGCGCCTATATTTGGCGCTGAACGCAGATATAATTTTCTGAACGCAGAAATAAT
>NZ_JRGN01000301.1 GCF_000775575.1 Planococcus sp. CAU13 | reverse complement strand
CCAGGAAAGCAAAGCTGTTTTGCGCAATATGGGTTTCAAATTAAATTCTAAAAATCATCCCGACTGAATCACCAAATGCAGCGTCCGTTTCAGCAGGCGCAGCGTCTGGTCGACGAAATGCTCAAGCGAATCGGCGCTGACGGATTTATTGCCGTACATCATGCGGTAAAAAGCCGCCTGCTCTTCAGTGATCGGCTCGCTGCTGAGAAACAGGTGCAGCAGCTCGACGCCTTCCTTTTTCGCTTCCGCCACGGCACTCGCCGTATCGACGACTCCGTTTTCGGCGTAATTATAGGCTGACGGTTCGCCGTCTGAAAACACCAGCAGGAAACGGTGCTTCTCGTGGCGGCGTTTGACGCGGTCTGTCATCCAGCGGATAGCAAAGCCGTCCCGGTTATCTTCATGCGCTTCAAACGACGCGATTTCCTGGGCATGATCCCGCCGGCCGTCTTCAAATTTATGCATCCATTCGAAATAATTCGGCTGTTCGCTGTCGCTCGCTTCGTAAGCATCTTCGTAAAACAGCACAATTTCATGCGGGATGCCAAGGTTCCGCAGCACATCATGGAACAGCAGCACGGCCTGCTTGGTTTCATCCAGTTTATCGACCATCGAAGCCGACCCGTCGATCAATAAACAAAAGACGGCATCCAATTCTTTCGACGGTGCCGATTTCCGGTAAAAAGGCTTTGGCCGCTCTTCGATCACCAGCGGCAGCAGGTTTTTCGACAATCTGCCCGCATTCAAATTGGTGCGGTAATCCTGATGGCGCTGCGTGATGCGTTTCTTCAATTCCTTCAGAAGCGCACGGACATAAGGGGACTGCTTCCGCCGCCAGTCGGCAATTTGGCGGCTGTGATCACCTTTTACCGACAAGCGCTGTTCGTGAAATACCACCTGCTCGTTCGCCCGGCCGAACTTGCCTCCCGCCCGTTTCGGCCCGCTGTCCATGTCACGGTCTTCAGCGTCATTGTCTTCCAGGTGCTCACCGCTTGAATCGCCTCTGCCGGTCTGCTGCACTTCGTCTGCACCCGCTTCTTCCCTGCCCCCTGTAGCGAGCTGTGAATCGCCGCGCTCCAGTTCAAATTCCATCGCCGGCACATCCGTCATTTCATTTTCCCGGTGCCACGACTGGAACCATTCTTCAATCGTTTCAATTTCTTCAGGCTGCTCCGCTTTATCCGCTTCGATGCCTTCATGATAATGAAACGGCGGCATTTTTTCAGCGGATTCGCCGAACGTATAATACGTGTGGACCATATCGGCTTTCAGCAAATATTCCAGGCGACCGGACATTCCATCGACAACAGACGCTGAATCCCTGGTTGACCGCGCATCAAACATGCCTTTCCAAATCAGCTGCACGGCATCCCAATCGCCGTCCGCATTCGTTTCAATGCCGCGCAGGCTCAAATAAGCCGAATTCAGGAAGGCATCGGCAATAAACCCTTTTTTCAGGTTCTGTGCCAGCTGGTCCCGGTGGTAATCCGTGTAAACCTGCTCTCGCACCTTGAAAGCGGCGGCTGTTCCCGGACGTTCGCCCATGATTTTTTCCGTCAGGCGGAATTCTTCCGCACATAACAGCAGCTGTTCACGCAGAGACGGGACATGCGAATGTTCACTGGCAAAGCGTTTCCATACCGGCAGACTGAAATTTCTCCAGTAGCCGCTGCCAAGCAGGTAGATATCAGACAGATACCCCTGGCGTTCCACTTTTTTCGGCCGGTGGCGCCAGAACACGCTGACGGAAATCGCCGATTCTGCCGGACGGAATTCCATCAGCTTGCGGGTCGTCACTTTCAGATACGGCGCATCTGAAAGCGCCCCTGCCAGCCTCTCCAGCTGGTACAGCAGTTTTGTATCGATCGTTTCATTATTGAATTGAATAAAGCGGTTTACAGATGCCATTCACTTCCACCTACTTTTTCCAGGTATTCGCTAAATCCATGAACAGATCCCGTTCGCTTTCATCTTCCAGTTTTTGCGCGATGGCGTAATCGACGGCGCGCATCGGGTCCATATGGGCTGCAAGCGCTGTCGCATCCAGCAGGCTCCGGATGGAAGCCGCCTCTTCCGACAGCAACCCATTTTCGACCTGTTTCATAAGGTCCTTCGCCAGATTCAGCATAAACTCCTTCAGCTTCGGATCGGCGTCCGGAAATTCGCGTGACCATAAATCCGACAGCTGAGCACCTGTCAGATACGGAACCGGAAACGCGATAAAGCGGTTTTTCAGCGCTTCGTTCATCGGAGCTGTGCCGATATAGCCTTCGTTGATCGCGGCAATCACGCCGAAATCGGGATGCGCTTCAATCACTTCCCCGGTGAAAGGATTGGTCATCATGCGCCGGTGATCGAGTGCCGAATGTAATATCGGCAGCGTCTCGGCCTTTGCCATATTGATTTCATCTATATACAGGAGATGCCCTTTTTTCATTGCTGTGACAACCGGTCCTTCGACAAATTCGATGCGGCTCTGGCCGTCCCGCTGCACGAGCGTCTTGAATCCGAGCAGCGCTTCCGCATCGAGGTCGACTGAACTGTTGATGCTTTGCATCGGCTGGTTGAAAACCGCTGAAATCGATTCAGCAAGCCGTGTCTTTCCGGCTCCGGTCGGCCCTTTCAAAAGAACGGGTTTCCGCAAAACGACCGCTGCCATCACATCATTCCAAAGATTTTCATCCGGTGCAATATAACCTCCCGTACCGATCAATTTTTCGAAGCCCTCATGCGTCCGTCCATTACGTTCGTTGATTTCCTTTTCAATAAAATCCATATACAGCCCTCTTTCCATAGAAAAAACCGATGAGCGCGCATCGGTTTGCCTTTTCCTGTTTTATTCGAAATACGTTTTATAGAAACCGCCGATTTTTCCTGTGTTATCCACAACAAAAAGAAATTCTTCGGTTTCATTTTTCACTTCATATGTTTTGCCGGCAGTCAGCACGTTCGATACCAGGAATTTCGCAGCATCTGTGTGCTTGCAGGTTACCGTACGGATTGTTTCTTTCGTCAGCCATTCGTTGTGAATCACAGTCCTCATCCTTTTCTGTATGTCTCTGTCTATTAGTATAAGGAAAACAGCGCCATTTTTCAAATGCCCTCGAATGCCGTCTATTATTTCTTCATTTTCCGCTCTTTGTATAAATATCTGCCAACTAACAAAATCACAATAATCACGGAAAGCAGGATAAGGAAACCCTGTAAATGTTCCAGAATCGATTTGTAGGCATATGGAAATGTCCTTCCCAGATTGAAATAGACCATCATCCAGATGAAACCTGCCGTGTAGGCAAAACATACATACCGCAGGAATGGATAATTATTGGCGCCGACAACATAAGGCATTGCCCAGCGTATGCCAGGCAAAAAGAAACTCAGCGAAATGGCGATTTCGCCGTGTTTCTGTAAGAAGTCAGAGAAATTATGCACCGGTTTTCTCAATTTTGTTCTGTTCAAACGGTCCAACAGCTTCTGTCCGAAAAAACGTCCGATAAAATAAGCGAATGTATTGCTGGTGATCAAGCCGAGATAAGCAGAAAGGAATGCGTAAACCGGCTTGAAATAACTAATCTCAGTCAGCACTCCCGAGAATGCTGCCGCCACTTCATTTGGTATCGGCATGCCGAACAATAACAACCAGTTGAAGATGAACATGCTGATGTATCCATACTCTTTCACTAGCTCCATAAAAAATGATAGGTTCATTCCACTCAACCGCCCTTTGGCTCTTCTCTTCCAATCATGACAAAAAAATGGGGGGACTGCAACGCAGAGCTCCCCCTGCGCAGAATTTTATAATGAAACTTCATTTTTCATCAAACCAGTTCCTGATTCCAAAAAAATCCGCCCTCCGGCATGGCAGCCGGAAGACGGATCTTTTTCGTGTTTTTATTAACCTTGAAGCAATAGATCTTCAGGATTTTCAATCAAATCTTTGACCATTTTCAGGAATCCGACAGAATCGCTTCCATCGATGACACGGTGGTCGTATGAAAGAGCCACGTACATCATCGGACGGATTTCGATATTGTCGCCGACTGCAACCGGACGTTTTTGGATAGTGTGCATACCCAAAATTCCGACTTGCGTACCATTCAGGATTGGAGTCGACATCAATGAACCGAATACGCCGCCGTTCGTGATTGTGAACGAACCGCCTGTCATATCAGCAATCGAAAGTTTCTTATCGCGCGCTTTAGTCGCCAGTTCGCCGATAGCCGCTTCGATTTCTGCGAAGTTCTTCTTATCCGTGTCCCGGACGATCGGCACAACAAGGCCTTCTTCTGTAGAAACCGCAATACCCACATCATAGAACTGTTTCAGCAATACATCATTGCCGTCAAGTTCAGCATTCACGTAAGGATATTTCTTAAGTGCGGCAGTGACCGCTTTTGTGAAGAATGACATGAAGCCAAGTTTCACATCATTGTTTTTAAGGAAGTCATCTTTCTTACGGCTGCGCAGCGCCATAACGTTCGTCATGTCAATTTCGTTGAAAGTAGTCAGCATCGCTGTAGACTGTTTTACTTCAAGCAAACGCTTAGCGATAGTCTGGCGGCGTCTTGACATTTTCTCACGGACAACGCGTCCGCTTTCTTCGTCAGACGAGGCACCTGTTGCAGCAGCTTTAGGCGCTTCAGTTTTAGCCGGTGCACTTGCAGCCGGTTTCGATCCATGTGCTTCAACGTCCTGAACACGTACGCGGCCCATTGGATCTACTGGTGAAATTGCAGCAAGATCGATGCCTTTTTCTCGTGCCAGTTTGCGTGCAGCCGGGCTTGCGATTGTGCGGTCGGAAGAAGATTGCTCTTCAACAGCCGGTGCTTTTTCAACAGCTTCCATTGTAGCAGGCGCTGATGATTCCGCTGGAACCCCAACGGATTTTGTTTCTTCTTCTTTTTGTGCAGGTGCAGGTGCTGCAGCTTCGCCAGAACCTTCTCCAACGATTGCGATGACTTGTCCAACTTCAACAGTGTCGCCTTCAGCAGCCATAAGCTCCTGAACAACTCCAGCCTCTTCAGAGATGACTTCAACGTTTACTTTATCTGTTTCAAGCTCAACGATGAATTCCCCTTTTTCCACTGTATCGCCTGGCTGTTTAAGCCACTGGGCAATCGTTCCTTCTGTAATCGATTCTGCTAATTCCGGTACTTTGATTTCTGCCACAAAAAATTCCTCCTTAGATTATGCTCAAGATTTAGCAAGTGCTTCATCTATGATGCGTGCCTGTTCCACTTTATGCGTTTCTCCGTCACCTTCCGCCGGACTTGAACGAGTGATGCGGCCGTAATAATTTATATCAATGCCATCTGCGATTTCACGCAGCTGTGGTTCAGCAAATGACCATGACCCCATATTTTTCGGTTCTTCCTGTACCCACGCCAGTTCTTTCAGGTTCGGGTAGCGCTTGATGACGTCCTGGATTTTTTCCGCCGGGAACGGATAAAGCTGCTCAACGCGGACAATGTGCATATCCGTATACTCTGAGCCGTCTTTCACCCGTTCTGCCAGATCAATGGCCATTTTGCCGCTGGCGAATAAAAGACGTTCCACTTTATCCGTTTCCTGTCCCATGCCAGGCTGCTCAATGATTGTCTGGAAATGGCCTTGCGTCAAATCTTCAACATCGGCACCAACCAGTGGATGGCGCAACAATGATTTCGGCGTAACGATGATCAGCGGGCGAATTGATTCTTCCCCCAGCATCTTCGCCTGTCTGCGAAGAATATGGAAATAGTTTGCAGCGCTTGAAAGGTTCGCTACTGTCCAGTTGTTCTCTCCTGCATTTTGAAGATAGCGTTCAAGACGGGCACTTGAGTGCTCCGGTCCCTGTCCTTCATAAGCATGCGGAAGCAGCATGACCAATCCTGATTTCTGGCCCCATTTTGCGCGGGCTGCAGAAATGAACTGATCGAACATCATTTGCGCCATATTCGCGAAGTCGCCGTACTGCGCTTCCCAGATAACGAGCGCTTTATCGTTTTCCACATTATAGCCATATTCATAACCGACAATCGAAGCTTCGCTTAACGGGCTGTTGTAAACCACAAACGACGCTTTGGCATCTGAAATATGGTGCAGTGGTACAAGCTGGTTGCCATTCTTGTCATCATGCAGCACCAGATGGCGGTGTGCGAATGTTCCGCGCTGTGCATCCTGGCCGGAGAGGCGAATCGGGTTGCCGTCCTGCAGAATGGCACCGAATGCCAATGTTTCTGCATGCGCCCAGTCAATTTTGCCTTTGCCGTTGAACGGATCTTCACGGCGTTTCAAAATACGGGCAAGCTTGCCGAACGCCGAGAAATCACTTGGCCATGACAGCAGTTCTTCGTTCATCTTCGTCAGTACGTCTTTGTCGACGCCTGTCGGAACTTCAGGGAAGCCTTTCATAATGGCTTCAGGAATCACAATTTCATGGACTTCATCGGATTTCTTTTCTCTGACCCGGTCATAAGCCTGCTGCATTTCAGCGATAATGTCGCTGTCCAGCTTTTTCACATCTTCTTCGGAAACCGTATTTTCGGCTGCCAGTTTCTGTCCGTAAATTTCCCGGACCGTGCCGTGCTCATGGATTCCGTGGTACATTTTCGGATTTGTCACAAGCGGCTCGTCCATTTCATTATGGCCGTAGCGGCGGTAACCGATCAAATCGATCAAAATGTCTTTGCCGAATTTCTGGCGGTATTCAAAAGCAAGTCTTGCAACCGCAATGACTGCTTCAGGTTCATCAGCATTGACGTGGATGACCGGAATTTCATAGCCTTTTGCCGGATCCGAAGAATAATGAGTCGATCTCGAATCGTATTGCTCCGTCGTAAAGCCGATCAGATTATTGGCGATGATGTGGATCGAACCGCCTGTCTGATATCCGCGGATGCGGCTGAAGTTCAACGTTTCCGTAACGACACCCTGTCCCGGGAACGCAGCGTCTCCGTGAATCGTAATGGCAAATGCCTTATTGGCATCTATCGGCGCCAGTCCGCTCTGCTGCGTCATTTCCTGGGCAGCGCGCGTCTGTCCGGCAACCACTGGCCCCACAATTTCAAGGTGGGAAGGGTTATAGGCCAATTTGATGTTTGTGCCATTTGGTGATTTATAGGAAGCACCCATATGGTATTTCACGTCGCCGTACCAGCCTTTGGTGATTTCCAAAGAACCATCTTCCGGCAGGAATTCTTCATCCGGCACATGCGCAAATCCGGCAAACATCATCTCATAAGGTTTGTTCAGGATATGGGTAAGCACATTTAAACGACCGCGATGCGCCATCCCGATCATGATTTTTTCTGTACCCGCTGTCTCCGACTGACGAACAAGTTCGTCCATTAACACAACCAGTGTATCAACGCCTTCTATTGAAAAGCGTTTTTGGCCGACAAATGTGCGGTGAACGAATTTCTCAAAGCCTTCAACGCGTGTCAGCAATTCCAAAACCTGTTTTTTCTTGTCGGCGTCAAGCGGCTGTTTAACTTCTCCCGCTTCGATTTTCGACTGCAGCCAGCTGCGTTCCTGGGGCTGGACAATATGCGAAAATTCGAAAGCCACTTTATCGGTATAAAGCGATTTCAGGTAATTGATGGCAGCCAATCCGTCTTTGATATCAGCTGGTGCATTATCCAGCAGCAATGAAACCGGCACTTCCTTCAAGTCCTGCTCAGTCAGCCCGTAAGACGAGAGCTCCAAACGTTCCGTATCGCGCGGCTGATCTTTCAGCGGATAAATATCCGACGCCAGATGGCCGTGGGCACGAATGGCTTCAGCCAATTGGATGGCTGCAAGAACTTTTCCAAATTTATCAGTCTTCACTTCTGCAGTGGCCGCAGGCTGTGTGGCAGCGGCAGAATCAGCAGGAGGTCCGTATTGTTTGAATAGCTCTGCGAATTCCGGATCAAGCAATTCCGGCGTCTCCTGATAAATGTCATACATTTCCATAACATACCCCAAGTTAGGACCAGTAATGGAACTCCATGGGGATTTTGAATCTGAATAATTGCTAGACATAAAAAAACCTCCAACTATTCTGCCTTAAAGGCAGTCCTATAAATACATACGTCTTCCATATTTTATCACGCAAACCGCCATACACCAAACGGAAGGCGTTCAATGCATTGAAGAACAATTTTCCATATCAATCTTACTACTTCCAATAGAAAAAACAATGCTTTTCAGTGAATTTATTCACATATCAAAATGTAAAGCGCTTTCATTGGCAAAACAATCCATTTTCCTCTCAATTTCAACCTAATTGGTTCACGACAGCGGAAATTTCTTCCGTAAATTTCTTGTAATGCCGCTGTTCTTCCAGCGTTTCAGTTGTTAAAAATCCACTGTTCTCCCTGTCAGCAGCCCAATCAAATTCATGCAGTGAAATGCGTGTCGCATTTCCAGTCAGCAATAAATTGTACAGAGCCCCTTCTTTTTCGACAGTGCATTTCACCATGCCGCCGGGGTTATAAACAGCCACTTCCCCAAAAGCAACCAAATCAGCCAGGCAGCTGACAAGTGCAGAAGCCGTCATCGCGGTTCCGCATGCATTGGTAAACCCGACGCCGCGTTCAAACGTCCTTACAAATATTCCCTGGTCGAGCTTCGTGACATAGCTGACATTAACCCCGTCAGCGAAATAATCGTTCGGGCCGTTGAATTTCTCAGCCCAGTATTGCTGGTGCGATTCATCCTGCTGAATTTCTTTTGGAACAATGCCGATCAAATGAGGATTCGGTACTGCCACAGCTGTAAATGGGATATCTCCCGAAATTTCAGGAATCGGCTCGAGGATCAATTCACTCCGGCCCCCGTACTCCATCGGCAGATCCTTCAGCTCGAATGAAACCGGCGATATCTGGACGGAATAGGTTTCGATGCCTTCCATCAGCGTGTCTTCTTTTCTGACTGCCAAATCCGCTTTCATCGTTTCAATGACCGCTTCCCGGATGCCTTCTTTCTCGCACACATAGCGGGCCACACAGCGAAGGCCGTTGCCGCACATCGAGGCTTCCGAACCATCGCGGTTAAAAACCCGCATCTTGGCGTGTCCCGACTGGGATGGCAAAATTACCAGCAGCCCGTCCACTCCTGCGTCAATCCCGCAAAGCTGCAATGCGAGTTCGTTATAATCGTCTCTTTCAGGACCATCCAGCATATAAAAAGTATTCATCGACCCATGGACTTTCTCCAAAACAACTTTCATATTTCTCACTCCAATTTCAGCGATTCTTCGCATGCGCTATAACCAGTTTCGCCATTTCATAGGCGGTTTTCGGCGGCTCTGCGTCATTCATTTTTTCAATCAAAAGTTCTTCATCGGCTTTGAGCTGTTCCAATGCTTTCAGGAAATTCTCAGGATTTGCCTCCTCTTCCTCAAGGACCAGCGCAAAACCGTTATTGCGGAAAAGTTCCGCATTTAAGATTTGATCGCCTCTGCTTTTTTGCCGCGACAATGGAATCAGCAGCATCGGCTTTTTCAGCGCCAGGAATTCAAAAATGGAATTGGAGCCTGCTCGGGACACCACAAAATCCGTCATATGCAAAAGATCCGGCAACTCATGGGTGACATACTCAAATTGGCGATAGCCGTCCACTTCCTGCAGTGCCGGGTCGATATTGCCTTTTCCGCAAAGATGGATAATATTGAAGGTCCGGGTCAGCTCCTGCAGATTCGAGCGGATAGCCGTATTGATCACTTCGGACCCCTGGCTCCCGCCCATTACCATCAATACAGGCAGTTCCTTGTCTAACTGTGCGATTTCGCGGCCTTTCACGACTGAACCTTCCATCAATTCACTGCGGATGACTGAGCCGGTGCAGGTGGATTTTTCTTTTGGCACATATTGCATTGTTTCCTTAAACACTGCAAAGATATGGTCTGCAAAAGGCATTGCAATTTTATTTGCCAGCCCTGGCGTCACATCCGATTCATGGATGATGACAGGTATGCCCATCATTTTCCCGGCCATCGCCACCGGCACAGAGACAAAACCGCCTTTTGAAAAGATTGCAGCGGGTTTCGTTTTGCGGATGATATTCATCGCCTGTGCGAGCCCCGCTGTAACGCGGAAAGGATCCGTGAAGTTCTTCACGGAAAAATAGCGCCTCAGTTTCCCGCTGGATATAGCGTGGTATTTTATATCCGGGTAAGAACCTGTAATCAGTTCTTTTTCTATTCCCTCTTTTGATCCAATGTATTCAACGTCATAACCCATGCCGATGATTTCAGGGATCAGCGCCTGGTTAAGCGAAACATGACCGGCAGTTCCGCCGCCGGTCAGTATAATTGTTTGTTTAGTCATTCAAAGATCCTACTTTCAAGTTTATAATTTGTCATATTGCTTCCAGTTTCTGAAGGCTTATCGGGTTTGTTCTATGCTATACTAGTTTTTATTTGCTTAGAGCTTTTGCATATCAGGAGGATGAATCATGCACGAAACACGCACGAAAACTGAAAAAATCAAGCTATTGATGAAAATTGTTTTGCCGATACTGGTAACGCAGATTGCTATGTACATGGTAACATTTTTCGATATTTATATGACAGCGCGCTATGGAACACAGGATCTGGCCGGCGTTTCAATCGGTTCCTCATTCTGGGTCCCGGTCTATATCGGACTCGCCGGAATATTAATGTCCATTACTCCAATTGTAGCACAATTGATGGGAGCCAAGAAAAAAGAAAGTGTCAAAGAAGCTGTCCAGCAAGGGATTTATCTGGCCATACTGCTGGCAATGATCGTCTTCCTGTTCTTTTTCTTTTTCATCGATTCACTTCTCGGCCTGATGAATCTTGAACCCGTTGTGGCGGATGTCGCCGGCCGCTATATATTTGCCATGAGCATCGGACTCATTCCGTTATTCGTCTATAATGCGCTGCGCTCCTATATCGATGCGCTTGGCGCCACCCGCGTCACCATGGTGATCACGCTGCTGTCTGCACCAATCAATGTGTTTTTCAACTATCTTTTCATTTTCGGGAATTTCGGTTTCCCTGAACTTGGAGGTGCCGGGGCAGGTCTTGCCTCCGCCATCACTTACTGGCTGATTCTGATGATTGCAGCCTTCATTATCCATACAAAGAGCCCTTTTTCCGGTTACGGGATTTTCCGGAACTGGGAGAAGGTATCACTCACCCGCTGGAAGGAAATCAGCCGCATCGGGGTCCCGATTGGCATTTCCATTTTCGCAGAGACGAGCATTTTTTCGGCAGTGACTTTTATGCTGGCCGTTTATGGCACTGTAACGATTGCAGCGCATCAGATCGCCCTGAATTTCACGTCTCTTCTATATATGCTGCCGCTCAGCATTTCGATGGGGGCAACCATACTCGTCGGTTATGAAGTAGGGGCCGGACGTTTCAGGGATGCCAAACAATACAGCTGGCTCAGCGTCGGAACAGCTGTCGTGATCAGTTTTGTTTCAGCAAGCATTCTTTTCTTCCTGCGCGAACCGATTGCACAATTGTATTCATCCGATCCGGCAGTTATCGAGCTTGCTGTCCAATTCCTTGTTTTTGCAGCGCTGTTTCAGTTATCCGATGCCATCCAGGCCCCTGTGCAGGGAGCACTGCGGGGTTATAAGGATGTAAATATCACATTCATCATGGCATTGATCTCCTATTGGGTGATCGGTTTACCGGTCGGCTACCTGCTGGCGGGATTCACTGAGTTTGGAGCTTTCGGCTACTGGATCGGGCTGATCGCCGGCCTTTCTGCCGGAGCCATAACTCTATCCATCCGCTTACTGTCCATTCAGAAAAAATTCAGTTCGGCTGCAGCGAAATAAAAGAGATATGCGCCTTAATTGGCGTATATTTTTTATTTTTTATGGTATTCCGGGCTGTTTAGAATGATGTTGAACGACAATAAATCCAAATTATTCCTTTCCATGCACAGAATTTACGGTATAAAGGAATTTATGATCGGCA
>NZ_JRGN01000072.1 GCF_000775575.1 Planococcus sp. CAU13 | reverse complement strand
ATTATTTCTGCGTTCAGCCGTTTCCTCCCCAAAAATCACTCATTCTCCGCCGCATACTCACCAAACTCAAACTCCACTTTCTCCACAAACTGCCGCTCCCCCTCCGACTTGATGACGATATTGAAATTGCTGCTGTACGGATGCATGAAAAGTTCGTACTGAATCCGCCGTTCGTCATGCGAAGCTTTCAAATAATCCAGCTCCATTCCTCTTTCCGCGATATCGCGCGACGATCTCCTCGCGAATTCCGTGTCGCCATCTGTATAAAAATAAATTTTCAGATCAAACAGCTCTGGATCAATAAAAGCCGTGCTCATCCCTTCAATGATGGTCACCTGCTTGCCGGAAGTTATCAATTCCCGCTCCAGGTAATGGACATCGATTGTATAGAAATCGAGTCCCTCCCTCACCATCCGCACATCCCGCTCCAAAGCCCCCAGATGATGCGCTTCAGGGTGGCACGCTGTCATTTTATAGCGATGGTTCACACCTTCATATGTATAGTCGATCAAGGCATTCTTCCGGATATCCGAAGAAACAATATAAGGATCCGTGTTAAGGTAATTAACGTTTTCATTCCCCAGCCGCTCAAGAAGCTGGCCAGAAAAAGTAGTCTTCCCTGCTCCTCCGTGGCCTGATACGCCGATTACCAGCCTGTCCTCTTTCGACCCTATCCAATCCACAAGCTTTTCCATCAATTCATCCATTTTCTGCACCCGCCAGATAAAGCATGCGGCTCGCTTTTTATAAAAGCTGCCGCACCTCAAATTTAGTTCCTTTATTATACATGAACTAAATTATCCGAAAACCACTTTCACGACACAAAAGAAGGTTCGATATAGTAGCAGCTGCCGCTGTTCATCTTGCAGATCTTTTTCAGCCGGGTCGCTTCGGCCACCAGTTCCTCGGCAGAACTGAAGCGGCCCGGGTCATTTTTCACAACGGCAATCGAGATGGAGACAAGCGGAATCGCCTCCATTTCCCCTGCACGGTTTTCGCTCAATACGGTTTTATTCGCATAATGCTCTTCTGTATAAAAATAGCGGACTTTGTCATCGAATATCCGGATGACATCATTGCAATAATTTTCAAATTCGAAATGATTCAGGATGACGATGAAATCGTCTCCGCCGACATGCCCGATAAAGCAGTCTGGAGCCGGGAAGCAGTCCTTCAGGATGGTGGCAGTCGATTGCAGGAATTCATCGCCTTTCCGGAAACCATACAGATCGTTATACGGTTTAAACCGGTCCAGATCGATATAGAGAAAAGTGAAATCATTCGGATGCCGGAACAGGTTTTCCAGTTTCTCGTCAATGATGTAATTGCCCGGTAAAAGCGTAAGCGGATTGAGGTAACGGGCAACGTCAGCCTGAATATCTGCAACTTTCAACAGCAATTCCTTGATGCTGACAGTTCCAAAGACCGTATTTTCCTTCTTGATGATGACATCGTCATATACTTCCTCGTCCGGCCGGTCCATTGCCTGTTTGCTGACTTCGATGACAGATGCGAAATAGTCGACGATCAGCGGAGAATTATTGGCCAGAAGCTGTATAGGTCTTTTCAGGAACAGATTGTAGCCATAGCGTGTACCCATTTTTTGATAGAAACTCGTGCGGGTGATCAGTCCGGCGGAATTATCTTCCGCTATTACCACAAATCCCTGCAGCCCCTGGTTTTCCTGGAACAGCTGATCCACATCACCACAAGGGACATCGTGCGATACACAAAAGATCTCCTGCGCAATCTCACCTATATACGTCATAGCCGCCAATTCTCCTTTTGCATTTGATTTACCTATTCATCCTTTGACTTTTAACATGAATAAAACCTGTTACCAGGCTAAAGCGTATTCTTCCATTTTTCCTCTTTTCAGCTCCGGTGCTGGCCGTCCAAGCGCATATCCCTGACCATAATGGATTCCCAGGGTTTTCAAAAACCGCAATTCCTGAACGGTTTCGATTCCTTCTGCCACGATAAACGTATCGGATTGAGAAGCAAATTCCATCAGCAGACTGACCAACTGCTGCTGCGCCGGCTGCAGGTGAATATCCCTGATCAGGAACTTATCGATTTTAATGAATTCCGGCTTCAGCGAAAGAATCGTCTTGAGGCTGTTGTATCCGGTCCCGGCATCATCGATGGCAATGCGAAACCCCTGCCTGCGGTAATTATCGATAATTTTCTCAAAGCTTTCGTAATCTGTCACTGCCTCTTTTTCCGTCAGCTCCAACACCACCCGGTCCGGCGAAATTCCGTATTTCTCCAATAAATCCAGTGTCGTGCCGCTCCGGTAAGCCGTGTCCATCAACACCTGCGGCTGGACATTCAGGAAAATCAACCCGTCTTCCGGGCTGTCCGGCACCTTGACCTGTTCTGCATATCGCTTCAATGACAAATTCCGCAGAAAGCCTTCTATCTTAAAAACATTATTGGTTTTGCCGATATACGAATAAAAATCTTCTGTCGTCGGGAAATGATTCGTGCTTTTCGGCCTATTCAGCACTTCAAAGCCGATCGTCTCCCCTTCCGCCAGGCACAGAATCGGCTGAAAAGCCGTGTTGAACTCTTCCCCCGCTATCAGATTTTTCACTTCGATATCCTTGCAGCTCGCTTCGTAAAGAGCTTTTTGATTTTTATTTATGTAATTGATGAATTTGATTGCGTTACTGAAGCTGATGGTGTCCGTCCCCTTTGTAATAAATTCAGAATCGGTACTATAGTAATGTTCGGTCCATTACTATATTCCCAGTATAGATTTTTATTGTTAAGACATTGTGAAATTACTGTAAAGAATTGAGGGAGAAGCAGAGATTTTATTTCTCAAAAATTTCTCTATACATTTCTAATAAAAGGAAATATCCTATATAAAAGCTATTTAAGGAAAGAGAGCTGGGTTGATGTGAAGATTATTCAAGGTAAATACAGTGACGCGAAAGTATTCACGAATAATATCGATGACGTGACGGTTGCGCAGATTGAGGAGTTTTTGAATGAGGAGCTGACGAAAGAAGCGAATGTCCGCATCATGCCGGACTGCCACGCAGGCAAAGGCGCGGTGATCGGCACGACGATGAAAGTGACGGACCGCGTCGTTCCCAATCTCGTCGGCGTCGATATCGGCTGCGGGATGCTGTGTGTGGAAGTTCAAAAGACGGACGTCGATTTTGCGAAACTTGATGCGGCGGTCCAGGCGCTCGTGCCTTCCGGACAATCGATTCGCACATCCCCTCATGACTACATGAAGCATATCGAGCTCGACCGGGTGCTGGCGAACTTTTCGAAAGAGACGGCCGCTCTGTCACTCGGCACGCTGGGCGGCGGCAATCACTTTATTGAAATGAATGAAACCGAAGATGGCAGGCTATTCCTCGTCATCCACAGCGGCAGCCGCCATCTTAGCACAAAAGTGGCGAACCATCACCAAAAGAAAGCAATCGAAAGTTTAAGCACGGACAAGGAAAGGCTCAATGAATTGATTGCACAGCTGAAAGTGGAAGGCCGCCATAGAGAAATCAATGAAGCAATCCGTTCCTTTAAATCCGCAGCACCTGTCGTTCCAAATGATTTGGCTTATCTGCAGGGAACCGGGATGGAAGATTATTTCAACGATTTGAAGATTGCCCAGGATTATGCGAAATGGAACCGCGCGGCGATGGTCCAGGAATTGATGGAGGCCATGGCTTTCCAGGAAGTCGGCCGCATCGATACCGTCCACAATTACATCGACCTCGAACACATGATTTTGAGAAAAGGCGCCATCTCCGCACGAAAAGACGAGCTGGTGCTGATTCCCATCAATATGCGCGACGGCTCGCTGCTGGCGAAAGGCAAAGGCAACGACGACTGGAACCAGTCCGGTCCGCACGGCGCCGGCCGCATCCTGTCCCGGACAAAAGCGAAGCAGCAGCTCAACCTGGACGATTTCACGGCTACAATGAAAGGCGTCTACACGACAAGCGTCAGCGCCGACACCATCGACGAATCGCCGTTCGCCTACAAAACAATGCAGGAAATCATCGACAACACCCAGGACACAATCGAAATCCAGTCTGTTTTAAGGCCGCTTTATAATTTCAAAGCTGCAGAGTTTGTGGGATGGCGCGGGAAGTAAGAGGTACCATCAAGATTTCTCCTAAAACTGGCCATTGCTTGAGAAAGAATTAAAAAATGACAGCAGAAACGCCATCCGGATTTTCGGATGGCATTTTCTGGTCGCTTTTTTTATTCTCAACTCGGACCGGTTTATTTCCAATCGGCTTTTCGAAGGGTTCTGCACGACATATTATTACTCGAAATGAAATAAAAACATCACAGCATCCACTTATTGAGACGCCTTTTGGCCGCTCCCTATTAGTTGGCTGAGATCCTCCCAGCCATAAGCCACTTCAACCAGATCTTTACCGGCAATTCTGATCGTTTTGCTGTCCACTTCCCGACCGCCCATTTCCTCATAGAACTGACGGGAGCTGTTATCCTTCAACACCCATACAAGCATGGAATTCATACCCTGTTTCATCAGATCTTCAGCCACGCGTTCCACCAGCCGCTGGCCAATGCCGCGCCCGAGAAATTCCGGCAGGATGTAGATGGCGTACAGCTCCCCTTCAAGGTCTGCATACTCCCCGGTCCTCTCCTTGCCACCGGTTGCAAATCCGGTGATCACGCCATTCTCATCTTCGGCCACGTAATTATTATCGTTTTTCAGGTTCTCATTCCATAATCGTTCGCGCGCCTCATACGTCAGCCCATCCAAATACGAATCGGCGACAATGTTCCGATACGTGGCACGCCAGCTGTCGACGTGAACGCGGGCGATTCCACGGGCGTCAGTTAACTTCGCTTTTCTGATGATCATATATGTCTCCTTTAGTATGAATTTTAAGCAATCGGTGCCTTCTGTACAGTCCGAATTAATAAAGCGACTATTTATGTATGATTTCTATAGAATAAATTCTCCACCCCACTGCCTAATCCCACAAAGTTATTTATTGCCCATAATAAGAAGTGGCCTCTATGAACAGAATAAGCAAATAACTCATAGCCAGTGAATTCAGGATAAATAAAAACAACGGAAAACCTTTGAAGTCCCAGGTTCTACTCTTCACGATACACACGAGTTCAATCGTCATCAAAACAGGTAATACTACGAAAAATAAAAAGAACATAACTCTTCTCCTTCCTTTGAAAATTATAATCAGTTTTTCAAGCTTTCATTGCCAGAAGCTCAATGAGTTTTAATTCAACGGACCAACTATATCCAAAATTTCTCCGGTAACTGCATCCATCACGATAGTGGGAACAACATCTTCATAACTTATCGTCACTTCCCATTGCAGGTGGTTAAACAGACGTCCAGGGAACTCACCCTGCGGACGCATCTGCAGCTGTATGTTTTCTCCCGGTATGTCATCCAGTTCGATTTGAATTGGCGGTAGACTCTTCAGAAACTCCGAAGGCGGATTTTTCAGATGCTCATACGCCTGAACAACCGCTTCTTCTGTGCTGAGAGTGGGCTTCTGGTGCTGGTAAAGAACGAAAATTACTACGGCAATCAATAAAATAGAAAGTATTTTTTTCAAGGGCTTCTCTCCTCGTTAACTAAACAAATTTATGACTATTTCCTGGTTTCGATAAATTTTACCAAAAGTTCAATCTATTATACTTCCCTCTGCATAATTTTGGTATATTTTGTATAGATAAATTTTACCAACTATATATAAGGGGCGATACCAGTGAACCGAACAATCAAATGCCGCAAATTGACGAAAGCGTTTCAGGGTGACGGAGTGGAGACTTACGCGTTGAATGATATCAATCTGGTGCTCACGGAAGGCGAATTCATTTCCATCATCGGGCCTTCGGGTTCCGGCAAGTCGACGCTGCTCAGCATCATCGGCACACTCGACGAACCGAGTGCCGGCGAGCTGCTGCATGAAAATCAGCCCATCCATAAACGGAACAGCCGCCAGCTCGCCGATTTCCGTTTCGAGAACATCGGCTTCATCTTCCAGCAATTCCATCTCATCCCGACATTGACGGCGCTGGAGAACATCATGTCGCCGCTGTTCGGGCGCAAAGTCAGCTACGATAAAAAGCAGCGTGCGCTGGAGTTATTGAAAATGGTCGGACTGGAGAATAAAGCGAATTCCCTCCCTTCCCAACTGTCCGGCGGCCAGCAGCAGCGCGTCGCCATCGCCCGAGCGCTCGTCCACGAACCGAAATGGCTGCTGGCGGATGAGCCGACCGGCAACCTCGATTCGGATACCGGTGAACTGATTTTTCAGCTGCTGAAGCAATTGAATCAGGAGAAAGGATGCGGTGTCCTGATTGTCACGCATGATCCGGCACTCGCCGACCGCGCCAATCGCAAAATTGAGATGCGCGACGGTGAAATCGTCTCGGACACGCAAGTAAACCAGTATGCTTAACTTCATCTGGAATTCATGGTGGCGCAATAAAGAGCGTTTTATTCTCTTACTGGTCGGCGTTTTGATCCTGAGTACAGGACTCAGTTATTTGATCGGCATTACGCAGGCCAATAACGGAACTGTCGTGGATGAGCTGCAAAAGAGGTGGAAGTCTTCCTATCATATTGTCGTGCGTCCGGAAGGCAGCCGCAGTGTCACAGAAGATTTGAATCTGCTCGAACCCAATTATCTGAGCGGGTTGGAAGGCGGAATTTCGCTTGAGCAGTATGAACAGATTAAAGCGATGGCGGATATCGAAATTGCCGCGCCGATTGCGATGATCGGCTCCAACACAAGTTATGTGGAGCTTGAAGATCCGGATATCACCGAACCGGGTATCTACCGGATGATCCTGCGCGAGGAAACGAATACGGGGGCCGGTATCCAGGTGAACGAAATGTCCACTTATGTCACTGCCGGCGGCTGGATGCCGGATGGTGCAACCGCTATCGATTACGGCATTTCACCTGGCATCCCGAATTTATCCTACGGAACTTCCGTCATGATCGCCGGTATTGATCCAGAGGCGGAAGCGGCCATGGTCGGCTTGGATGAAGCCATTGTCCTCAATGATTTCAGCCGTTATTTCAATGACAGCGATGTTTCTGCTCCGACCGGTGAAGTGCTGGGCGAGGTACAGGAATACAAAATTCCGGCGTTAATCAGTAATCAGGATTTTGTCGATGCCAAACTCACCTACAGCTTCGAGAAACTGGATCTCGCGTTTGATAAAGACCAGCAGGCGATTGCCGAGGATATCCTGACTAAAGGCGGCGATGAATATCTCGATGGATTCGAAGGAACTCCGGTAAAAGACTTCACATACCACACAACGGATGTACATGAAAAACTGATCCAAAAGATTTTGAATCCGTATTTCGAGGGGATCCGCATGGTGCCCGATCAAGCCTGGATCTCCTCGAAGCCTTCTGGGGTAAAATATATGCCCGTAACCAGCCCGTTCCCTGAACGCTGGCCTTATACCTACGAAGTCGAGCCATATGAACTTCCGGAAGATTCACCGTGGACAATAAAACACATGTACCGCCAGGTTAATCCGTACAGCTACGACAGTTCAAAATGGCCGAAATTGCGATTGGATTTTGTCGGTGTTTTCGATCCGCAGAAGCTGCAGATATCGAAAGATCCTCTGACTGAATTGCCGATGGAGACGTATTTCCCGGCAAAAGCACAATGGGTGATGGATCCGGAAAACAATCCGGTCAACCCACCCGCTGAAATGAAGCCGACGAACGATGATTACGGGTTTTTGACAAAACCGCCATTGGTATTGACGACACTTGAAGCAGCGGCCCAGGTTTTAGGCGAGACGCCGATTTCTGCCATCCGTGTAAACGTCAAAGGCGTCGAGCTGATGGACGAAGAAAGTGAAGCACTTCTCCAAAAAGTGGCCGCTGAAATCGAAAAACAAACCGGTCTGATCACCGACATTACGTTAGGCTCTTCCCCACAACTGGCTTTAACGCATCTTCCGGGGCTTGACGACGGAGAAGCACTCGGCTGGGTGCAGCAGCCGTGGATCAAAATCGGTTCATCCATTTCCATTTTCAAAGAAGCGAAAATCGGCATGAGCGGCGTCATCGCCAGCGTGATCCTGGTCGCCATCGTCTACGTATTCGCTTCCAGTATCATTATGCTGTTTGCGCGCAAGAAAGAATTTGCGGTGTTACTGGCACTAGGTTGGCGCCCTTCCCAGTTATCCAAACTGCTGTTTTTGGAAGCGACGATTTTGGGTGGCCTTGTCGCGCTGATCAGCTGGTTTATTCTCGGTGCGTTTTTCGTGTCGGGCAGTGTCGACACTTCCGCGTTCCGCGTATTTTTGATCGGCGTCAGCGGACTCGCCATCTACTGGCTGGGTTCATTGATACCGATCGCATTGATCCGCCGAATAAAACCGTTTGAATCGATGCGCTCCGGTGAGGTCTCTCACCGCTCGAAACGAATCGTACGGTCTGAATCCGTCATCGGCATGAGTTTCAATAATTTGTTCTCACAGTGGCAGCGAAGTGTGCTGTCAGTATTTGCCATTGCCGTTCCGACCAGCCTGTTCATCTTCTTCCTTTTTGTGACGTTCCGACTGAAAGGCGTTCTTTATGCGACTTGGCTCGGAGAATTCGTGGCGCTTGAAGTCGGGACGATGCATTATGTGGCGATGGGCGTCGCTTTATTGATTGCCATCTTAACGACCACTGAAATCATGTGGCAGAATGTTTCCGAACGGCAGGCCCAAATTGCAGTGCTGAAAGCGACCGGCTGGCAGAACAGCCGGGTGCGTGCGCTCGTCCTGTGGGAAGGCATCCTGACCGGTCTTCTCGCGGGCATCATCGGGATGGCGATTGCACTTGCCATCATCTATGCAATGTACGGCCAGCTGCCGAAAGAGGAATTCGGCTTCCTGTCGCTGACGCTCCTGATTCCCGTTGTCACCGGGGTGCTCGGCGCTATATTGCCGGCTGAGAAGGCGGCGCGCATTCTGCCGTATCAGGCGATCAACGGGACGCTGCACAATTCGAAAAGAGTGGAAAAACAGTTCAAATGGGCAATTGGCGCAGCAGGCGCAACGCTGGTCGCCGGCATATTCTCGCTGTTCCTGTTTACACTGCCTGAACCTGGCAATAACGTCAGCGGCACCGTTTCTGAAACGGCTGTGGACGGCACCGAAGGCGAAATGCTGGCCGAAGCACCTGAAAAAGAAGAGCCAGCGGAAAGTGATGTAAAGGAAGAAGTTGCTGAACCGGAAACCAGCGAAATTGCAAAACTGAAGGAATTCTCCTACCGCTCTTATACTTTGGGAGATGGCACGAACACGACAGAAGAATTCCGGTTGGGCGAGCTGGTGGAGACGCCGGCCGGAATCGAAGTGTCGAGTGAGCAGAACCGCCTGATTTCCTTCACGGTGACGCTGGATATGACAACCGGTTTTACCGAAAGCTCAGTAACTTACAAGCCGCACGGTTTCAAACTGGTCGATGATAATGCCAATGAATACTATGTCGTCGATATGAAAGTGACGGAAGGTGAAGACAGATGGCGGCATAAACACAAATTCATGATTCCGAACAAAATGACGACCATCCTGACCTATGAACTTCCGAAAGATCTCGACCGCGCTGTCTTTGTGGCGGGCGGCGACTTCTACCCGAGTCCTGTCGTCGTTGAAATTCCGCTTGGCAGGGTGGAGTCGGCAAGTGGATTAACACCCGGCGCCAGTGCCTCGTATTCAATCGATCTGGCGCTGGACAAGCAGGACATTTTCAAAATTAGCGCGGAAATCGACGTGACGAATGAGTCGGCGGATCCGTTTCAGGATATCGGGTTTTATTTCATCCCGAATGCTTTGACCGATGCCAATAAACCCGAATACATGGAAGACGGAGCCGAAACGGCCATTTCGAGTGTCATGTCGGACGGCATGGAAATTCCGTTCGAGCTGGACGGCAACCGCCTGTTACTGGAATTGGATCAGGAACTGGCGCCGGATGAAACGAAAAAGGTGAAGATTGACTATACGTTAGAGTTGCCGGAAGAAGGCATCCGGCTGGCGCAGGTGGACAATAATTTCTATTTGGCGCAGTGGTATCCGATGCTCGGCCATTACGACAATGGCTGGAAAATTGAAGACTACGACAGCAAAGGCGAATCCTATCATACGCCTTATGGCAGCTACAAAATCGCTTATCAATTGCCGGGCGATTATCTGGTCGCGAGTTCCGCTCCGGACGGCGAAGTTCTGCCGATGTCTTCCGGCACATTGGCTGGCGACAATATAAAAGACTTCTATCTGGCATTCCTGAATCCCGACGACTGGCATACCGCGACTTCAAGCGTGAACGATACGGCATTGCGGGTTTATGCGCCTGCTGGTGGAGAGGATTTCACAGCGGATATGCTGGCTGTGGCAGAAGATGCGTTCAGCTTCTTTGAAGAAAAGATTGGCGACCATCCCGCTGAAGAGCTGGACATCATCGGCAATGACGGCGGCATGGAATATCCGAATATCATTGAAGTGAACGGCAGTCCGGATGACTTTGAGCACACATTGATTCACGAAATTGCGCACCAGTGGTTTTATTACCTGGTGGCAAGCGACCCTTATACGGATGCCTGGCTGGATGAAAGTGTAGCGGAATGGGCAGCTTCGATGTATATGGAGGAAAAAGGCTATCCGGATCCGTTCGCTTTTTCAGAAGGCATGGTTTCTAACCAGCCCACTGCCCCTGTCATCAACCTGGCGCTGGATGAATTTGAAGAAGGCGAATATTATTCGACCGTTTATGGAAAAGCGCCTTTGCTGCTGCAGGAGTATTTCGAAGCGAATGGAGGCTCGGAAGCAGCTTTCGGCTTTTTAGCGGCGTATACGGAGAAATTCCGCCTCGGCGGATATGTCGACACGAAATTGTTTGCCGATTTTTTTGAAGAGCAGCTGGGTGAAGGCAGCCGTGAGTTTTTGGAGAGCTGGCTGGAGTTGGAATAAAACAGGAAAAGCGCCATCCGGATTGTCGGATGGCGTTTTTGTTTTGTGGGTTTTGGAAATACGCTCAACTCGGATCCGTTTACGCTCAACTTTTGATGGAATACGCTCAACTTCCGCCGGTTTACTCCCAACTT
>NZ_JRGN01000100.1 GCF_000775575.1 Planococcus sp. CAU13 | reverse complement strand
CGAAGCAGCGCAGCGATGCAGGAGCATATTGGAATCTTTAACACGATAAGCCGCGCAGCCAAAGTGGCTTATGACTTCGAGAGTCTGGGCCGCTGGAGTCTAGACACACGAAAAGACATAAGAAAAGCGTCCGCCGAATTCAGGCGGACGCTTTTCTTATTGGAAATGGCTAAACAGTTATTCTGCATCCTGTTTTTCCTGTTCCATATTTTTCTTGACCGTATCATACAGCATGGCGATGAATTCTGAATTGGACGGCCGGTTCTTTAGATGTTCTTCACTGTAGCCGAAAGTCTGCGCAATTTTTTTTACATCCCCCCGGTTCCATACCAGTTCAATGGCGTGGCGGATCGACCGCTCCACGCGTGTCGAAGCGGTATCGAATTTAGCAGCAATCCCCGGATATAATGATTTGGTGACTTTATAAATAATGTTCGGATCTTCCAGTACAAGACTGACTGCTTCCTTCATGTAGATATAGCCGTTGATATGGGCCGGGATGCCGACTTCCTTTATGACAGCAGTGATTGGGTCATCCTTCACTTCCTGTACAGGCGGCTGCTGCTCCATGATATGTTCAATCTGCAATGCCAGCCGCTCAAGTTCAAATGGCTTCATGATGAAATAGGAAGCTCCGTTTTTGGCCGCCTGGCTCATCAGATCTTCCTGGCCGAACGCGGACAGCATGATCACCCTCACCTGTTCCAGATCTTTTTCACCTTTTATGGCATCAAGTACACCGATGCCATCGAGAAACGGCATAATATTGTCCAATATAAGAATGTCCACCTGCTGCTTTTTCAGCATCTCGATGCATTCCCTGCCATTATGGGCCACAGCAACTACATCCATATTGGGGCGGGCATTCAAATATGTCTGAATCATTTCCGCCAATTGGCGATTATCATCGGCAATGGCGATCTGTATCTTTTCCATTCCATCTCTTCCTCCCGTTATTGCCTGGTGGAGTTCTATCTAAGCGCCAGCTTCCGGTCTTTGGCAAGCTTCAGCAGTTCATCCGCATGCTGCAGCGTCAATTCCGTAATTTCTGCTCCGGACAGCATCCGGCTCATCTCTTCGGTGCGTTCCTGGCCGTCCAGTTCATGGACAGCAGTAATCGTCCGTTTCTTCTCGACCTTTTTTTCAATGAACAGGTGCTGGTCTGCCATGGCTGCCACTTGTGGAAGATGAGAAATGCACAGCACCTGGGAATGCACGGAAATCGCAGCGATTTTTTCAGCAATCGCTTGCGCCACACGTCCACTGACACCGGTATCCACTTCATCAAAAATGATGGAAGTGATGCCCTGGTGCTTCGAGAATATCGTTTTTAATGCCAGCATCATACGGGATAATTCGCCGCCTGAAGCGACTTTGGTCAAAGGTTTTAAAGGTTCACCAAGGTTTGTCGAAATATGGAAAGCGATGGAATCGCCGCCGTTGCGGTCGAATTTCCCCTGCGCATACGGTTCAAAGACAACACTGAATGACGCTTTGCCCATATGCAGTTCCCGGAGCTGCTCCATTATATCTTTGCTCAGCCTCACAGCCGCTTTTTTCCGCAGCAGGGTCAGCTCTTCCGCCTCGACTTTCAGGTCTTCCGTCAATTCCTTCAATTTCTGCTGATCAAGCTGCAGCCGCTGATCGCGGTTGATCAATTTATCAAGCTCATCTGTCTGCGCTTCATGGTAAAGCAGGATATCTTCAACTGAAGCCCCGTATTTTCTTTTCAAGGCTTGAATTGCTGCCAGGCGCTGTTCGATTTCATTGAGCCGGGAAGGATCGAATTCCATGTCATCCAGCATTCTTTTAATCTCAGTGGATGTATCCTGCAGCTGATAAAAAGCACCGCTGACCAATTCGGAATGGCTTTGGAATGATTCATCCACAGAAGCGGCGTGTTCCAGTTCCGACATCGCCGACCCCACCCAGTCCAGGCCTTTCGATTCACCTTGTATCGCTTCATGGGCAGCAGATACCGATTCAAAGATTTTATTGAAGTTCTGAAGTCTTTTGCGCTCCAGCGTCAATTCCTCTTCTTCCCCGGCAACCAGTTCAGCAGCTTCAATTTCCCTCAGCTGAAATGTCAGCAGGTCGATGCGCTGGGCAATCTGCTGCTCATTTTCATTATAGGAAGAAAATTCCCGCTTCAGCTTTATGAACTTTTCGTACGTGTCCGTGTAACTGGCTTTCGCTTTATGAAGGCTTTTCCCGGCATACTGGTCCAATAAATGAAGATGCCTTTTTTCATCCATCAATTCCTGCGTCTCATGCTGGCCGTGGATGTCGATGAGAGCACCGCCCACTTCACGTAGAATGGAGATGGTCACAAGCTTACCGTTGATCCGGCAGACATTCTTCCCTTTATCATTCAATTCCCGGCGCAGTAACACATCGCCTTCGGAAGCGTCGATTCCCAGCTCATCCATTTTGCGGAACACCGGATGTTTCGGATCTTCGATGGAGAAAAGCCCTTCAATTTCGGCTTTCGCCGCTCCATGGCGAATAAACTCCTGGCTGCCTCTGCCGCCTGCCAATAAATTGACAGCGTCGATGATGATCGATTTGCCGGCACCCGTTTCCCCGGTCAAAACAGTAAGGCCTTCGGTAAAACTGACTGTCAGATTATCTATAATAGCAAAGTTTCTAATATCCAATTCGCGAAGCATGCCATTTCACCTCTTCATCAAAGCATCTCAATTAATCGCTGTTTTAACACATCACGCTGCTCGGTATCCCTGCATATAATCAGGCATGTGTCATCGCCGCAGATCGTGCCAAGAATTTCCGGCCAGTCCAAATGGTCGATCAGCGAACCGATTGCATGGGCATTCCCCGGCAACGTTTTCATCACGAGGAAATGGCTGGCGCCGTCTATACTCACAAAAGCATCCGTCAAGGCGCGATGCAGTTTTTGCATGGGATTAAAGCGCTGGTCTGCCGGCAGACTGTATTTGTAGCGGCCGTCCTGCAGAGGCACTTTCACCAGATGCAGTTCTTTTATATCACGGGAAACGGTGGCCTGCGTCACATCGTATCCGGCAGCTTTCAATAAATCCACCAACTCATCCTGTGTCTCAATTTCACGGTTCGAGATGAGATCACGGATCTTAATATGGCGTTGTCCTTTATTCATAATGTGCCCCCTGAATGAATAATTATTCTATATCTTCTATATCGTAACCTTAAATGTCTGTAAAAACAAGAAAACACATGCCCTTGGGAATGTGTTCTCCTGCTATAGATTTTCGTGGGCCAGCCTGACAATCCGGGCCACTGCCGGTTCCGCTGCCGGTTTGATTTCTTCATCTACATGTGCGGATTGCAGATGAAACAGAAATTCGATATTGCCTTCCCCGCCGGTTATCGGGGAGAAAGACATATTGCGGATATGGAAACCGGCTTCCGCGGCAAAGCCGCCGACTTTCATCAAGACTTCCTGATGAATTTTCGGGTCGCGGATAATGCCTTTTTTACCGACATTTTCTCTGCCCGCCTCAAATTGAGGTTTCACGAGGGCGATGACATCGCCGCCGGGCACAAGAATCGTTTTCAGTACAGGCAGTATGATTTTCAGTGAAATGAAGGACACATCGATGCTGGCGAATTCAGGCAGCCCTTCGGTGAAATCCTCAGGTTTGGAATGGCGGAAATTCGTCCGTTCCATGACGGTCACCCGTTCATCCTGCCTGATTTTCCAGGCGAGCTGATTGGACCCCACATCGAGCGCATAGCAATGTGCCGCGCCGTTCTGCAGGGCACAGTCGGTAAAACCGCCTGTTGAAGAGCCGATATCCAGCATCAGTTTTCCTTCTACCGAAAGATCGAACTCACCCAGCGCCTTCTCAAGTTTCAAGCCGCCCCGGCTGACGTATTTCAAGCCATTGCCTTTCATCAGAAGAGGAGCATCGGAAGCAATCTTCTCTCCAGGTTTATTCATGCGCTCTGTACCGGAATAAACAATTCCGGCCATGATGGCGCGTTTCGCTTTTTCACGTGTTTCACATATTCCCCTTTCGACCAGGAGCACATCAACACGTTCTTTCTTTATTTTATTCATAGCGCTTTGAAGCCTGCCTGCGTCTTTTCTGGAATCAGGTTTTTCACTTTGCTGACAACTTCGTTGCTGTTCAAGTGGATTTCATCCATCAGCTCGGCTACATCGCCGTGTTCGATAAACTGGTCCGGTATACCCATGCGGTCAATAATGGCATCATGATAGCCTTCGTCATGAGCGAACTCAAGAACCGCGCTGCCAAAGCCTCCCTGAAGGATGGCTTCTTCAAGCGTCAGAACCGGAACATTGCGTTTGAAGATTGAATGGAGCATCTCTTCATCCATCGGTTTGATGAACCGCGCATTGACTATTTCTGCCTGGATGCCTTCTTCCGCAAGTCTGGCTGCAGCATCAATCGCCATCGGGATCGTTGTCCCGAAAGTAAGGATGACGGCATCTCCGCCTTTTTTCAGCACTTCCCAGCTGCCGATCGGCAAAGCTTCCAGCTGCTCATCCATTGGCACACCGAGGCCGTTGCCTCTCGGATAACGCAATGCAATTGGACCTCCGTTATATTCAATGGCTGTTTTCACCATATGCTGGCCTTCGTTTTCGTCTTTCGGCATCATGACGACCATATTCGGCAAATTGCGCAGGAAAGCGACATCGAATACACCCTGATGCGTTTCGCCGTCTGCCCCTACAAGCCCCGAGCGGTCAATGCCGATAAAGACGTTGAGGTTCTGTCGGCAGATATCATGCACTACCTGATCATAGGCGCGCTGAAGAAATGTCGAGTAGATGGCAAGGAAAGGTTTCATGTCCTGGGTTGCAAGACCGGCTGCCATTGTGGTGGCATGCTGTTCAGCAATTCCCACATCGTAAAATCGTTTAGGAAATTCCGAGGCGAAGCCTTCAAGTTTCGAACCGACTGGCATCGCCGGCGTGATGGCGACAATCCGTTCGTCGGTACGCGCAAGTTTTCGGACGGTCTCCGCAATCAGACCGCTCCACGAAGGCGCAGTGGATGACGATTTAACCAAATCGCCCGTATCAATCTTATAAGGGCCGGTTCCGTGCCAAGTGCCGATTTTATCCTGCTCGGCAGGCAGGAAGCCCTTGCCTTTTTTTGTAATGACATGCAGCAGCACCGGTCCACCGACTTTTTTGGCGTACAGGAGGTTATCTTCCAGTTCTTCCAGATCATGGCCATCGATAGGTCCAAGATACGTAAACCCAAGCTCTTCGAAAAACATACCCGAAACCACCAGGTATTTCAAACTGTCTTTGACCCGTTCCGCAGTAGCAGCAATTTTGCCGCCGACAGCCGGAACTTTCTTAAGAAGATACTCAAGATCGTCTTTGACTTTATTGTATTTGCCTGCTGTACGCATTCTTCCCAGCACTGAGTGCAGCGCGCCGACATTCGGGGCAATCGACATTTCGTTGTCATTCAGGATGACGACCATATCCGTATTGGCATGTCCGATGTGGTTCAGGGCTTCCAGGGCCATTCCGCCAGTCAGGGCACCATCACCGATGATCGGAATGACATGGTTTTTGATTCCTTTGATGTCGCGGGCCGCAGCCATGCCCATTGCCGCTGACAATGAAGTCGAGCTGTGGCCGGTTTCCCAGACATCATGGTCGCTCTCATTGCGCTTCGGGAAACCGCAAAGACCTTTAAATTGGCGGAGCGTATCAAACTGCGAAGCTCTTCCGGTAAGGATTTTATGGACATAGGACTGATGCCCGACGTCCCAGATCAGTTTGTCTGTTGGACTGTCAAACACACGGTGAAGGGCAATCGTCAATTCGACTACACCCAGGTTCGGACCGATGTGGCCGCCGGTTTTCGATAAATTTTCTATTAAAAATCGTCTTATATCTTCACTTAAGTGGACGAGCTGCTTATTATCCAGCTCTTTTAAGAAAGATGGACTAGTAATCGTATGAAGATCCATTCCATCACACACCTTTTTTAAAAATTTTTCCGCCTTTATTTCTCTCTACATTATATCAATTGTCCGCGAATGTACAAACGGGAGCACCTATGGTCAGCTTTTTCTCTCGACAATCATCGCAGTCAATTCTTTCAGCAGCTCCATATCTCCGTCCAGCACCTGAATCGCAGCCAGCGCTTCGGATGCATGGTAATCCAGTTTTTCTTGGGCTCCCGGCAGCGTCAGGATGCCTGGATATGTACTCTTGTCGCTGGATTCATCTTTTCCGGCCGTTTTGCCGAGCTCTTCAGAAGTGCCGGTGACATCCAGGATATCGTCCCGGATCTGGAATGCCAGCCCCAGATGTTCACCGAACTTCGACAATGCCAACATGGCCTCGGAATCGGCTTCTGCAAGTATCGCACCCGCCAAAATGCTGTACGTCAATAAAGCCCCGGTTTTCAGGCGATGCACCTGTTCCAGTTCTTCAAGTGTCAGCTTTTTCTCTTCGCCTTCTATGTCAAGGATCTGGCCACCGACCATTCCTTCCGCGCCGGATGATACGCTCATCAGATCGATAAGGCGGATCTTGTCATCGCCTGAGACATTTTCCAGCCGTGAAACCAGACCGAAGCTATAGGTCAGCAACGCATCTCCCGCCAAAATGGCGACAGCTTCGCCGAAGACTTTATGGTTGGTCGGCATGCCGCGCCGCAGATCATCATCATCCATGCTCGGCAGATCATCGTGGATCAATGAATAGGTATGGATCATTTCAATGGCTGCGGCAACTTTCAGCGCATCCGGATGGTTGTGGCCAAGCTCGTGCATGACGGCAAGCATCAGAATCGGGCGGATGCGTTTTCCGCCTGCCTGCAGCGAGTAATTCATGGATTCCTTCAGGGAAGTCGGTATCTGCAGAACAGCAATCTGCTCGGCCAGTTCCTGTTGGATCAAAGGTTCGTAATAATTGCGGAATTCTTTCAGCTTCATTTCGCCGTACCGTCCTTTCCGATGTCAACAGGAGTTTCTTTGCCGTCTTTCATCATCGTGACGAGCTGTTCTTCGGCATTCTGCAATTTGTCGTGGCAGACTTTCGACAGCTCCATGCCTTTTTGATATAAAGTCAGCGCCTCTTCAAGAGGTACATCCCCTTGCTCCAATCGGCGGACGATTTCTTCCAGTTGCTGCATCGCATCATTGAACATGATTTCTTTTTCAGCCATTCGAATGCTCTCCTTCTGTAGTTGGGATCGTATTGATGACGGCAGCTTCCACTATACCGTCCTGCATTGTAATTGTCAGTCTGTCACCGGCTTCCACCTGATGGATGCTTTTAACGACGGCACCATCTTTGTATGGAATCGTATAGCCTCTTTCCATCAGTTTTAATGGACTCAGCGCATCCAGTGTACGGATGGCGGATGATAATTTCATTTTATCGTTGCTCACTGTCTGCAGTGCGGATTGCTCCAGCCGTTTTTGCAGACCGGCAGTTTCTGTTTCCGCCTGCCTGATCCGCTGAAGCGGTATGCGGCTGGCCAGCTGCCGGTCGAGGTTGGCAAAACGTTCCCGCGAGCGGTTAAGATGCTGCAGCACTTCACGCTGAAGTGAATCCGAAGCGCGTTCAACCCTCTCGATAAACGGACGGTACAGACGGTCCGGGTAGGCGAGCGGCATCGAAGTGGACAGTTTGTGGAGCGCGGTTTTCTCCTGCTGGAGCATATTTGACAGGATGCGGAACATGCCTCTTTGCTGGGTAATCACTCGGTCAAGCAGTTCTGCCCGGCTGGGAACAGCAAGTTCTGCCGCCGCAGTAGGCGTCGCTGCCCGCAGATCTGCGACGAAATCCGCGATTGTCGTGTCCGTTTCATGGCCGACTGCAGAAATGATCGGGATGTGCGAATCAAAAATCGCTCTGGCTACAGCTTCCTCATTGAATGCCCAGAGGTCTTCGATCGAACCGCCTCCGCGGCCGACGATCATGACATCAAAATCGGATTGGTTGGCAGCCTGAATCGACTGGACAATCGATCTTGTTGCCTGCTCACCCTGCACAAGCGTCGGGAAAATGGTGACTTTCGCCAGCGGGTAGCGACGGTTCAGCGTGATGATGATGTCTCTTACCGCGGCTCCGGTCGGCGCAGTCACAACCGCAATCTTTTCAGGAAACTTCGGCAGCTGCTTTTTATGGGCGGCGTTGAAAAAACCTTCTGCTGAAAGTTTCTTTTTTAATTGTTCGAATGCGAGGTAATAATCGCCTATGCCATCCGGCTGCATCGACTGCGCATAGAGCTGGTACTGGCCGGATGCCTCATAGACCGTAACGTCTCCGCGGATCAATACGGTCATTCCGCTTTCGGGTTTGAATTTCACCGAACGGGCACTGGCCGCGAACATGACGGCTGGCAGTCTGGCGGAACTGTCTTTTAATGTAAAGTATATGTGGCCGCTCGTATGTATTTTCACATTCGAAAGCTCCCCTTTTACATAGACATCGCGCAAATGGGGATCAGCATCAAATTTCTTTTTTATGTATTTCGTTAACGCTTTTACACTTAAGTATGGGTCGGACGTCAAGTTTTCAGCCCCTATCTGCCATATTAAAAAGCTGTCTTTCTTTCGAAAAACAGCCTTGTTTTATATTATTTTACATGCTCGGAGTCATTTTGTCTCCGCTAATCCCCTTTCAGCGGAAAGAAGCGTATTTTCCATCAGCATGGCTATCGTCATGGGCCCGACGCCTCCAGGAACCGGTGTTACAAATGATGCTGTTTCCAGTACATCGGCAAGATCTACATCCCCGCATAATTTCCCGTTTTCATCCCGGTTCATGCCGACGTCTATGACAACTGCCCCTTTTTTGATAGCTTCTTTACCAAGAAATTTTGCACGCCCTACAGCTGATATTAGAATGTCTGCCTGCTTGGTGTAATCAGTCAAACCAATTGTTCTGGAATGGCAATACGTAACAGTTGCGTCTTTTTGGAGCAGCAGCTGGCCTGCTGGTTTTCCGACAATATTACTTCTGCCGATGACAACAGCATGTTTCCCGGCTGGGTCAATACCATATTCTTCCAGCAACTTTATAATGCCATGCGGCGTACAAGGCAAAAATGCTTCCCGGCCGATCATCATATTGCCTACAGAGACAGGGTGGAAGCCATCGACGTCCTTTTCCGGATCAATGGCTACAATCACTTTAAATTCATCGATATGCTCCGGAAGCGGCAATTGAACCAGGATTCCGTGAATTTCGGGATCCCGGTTCAACCGGCTGATTTCACTGAGCAGTTCCTCTTCAGAAAATTCAGCTGGAAAGTGCAGCAGATCTGAGCGCATTCCCAGAGCTTCACAGCTTTTTTTCTTGCTTGTGACATATGTATGGGAAGCCGGATCGTCGCCGATCAATACTACCGCCAGTCCAGGAACAATCCCTTTGGCAGCCAGTTGTTCAACCCGCTTTGCAATTTGTGTTTTGATTTTCCGGCTAACTGCTTTTCCGTCGATTAATGTGGCTGACATGATGATACCCCCAGATTAATTTTGTTGTTCACCTGTGAATTTTGATAAAACGCCGTTAACGAATCGGCTTGACTTTTCATCGCCGAATGTTTTGCTGAGTTCAATCGCTTCATTCATGATTACGCGTGACGGGGCATCTTCCATATAAGACAATTCGAAAACGGCCATGCGCAGGATAGTGCGCTCAACTTTCGGCAATCGCTCCAGCGACCAGTTCTCAAGATGGCCTCTCAGTTTTTCATCGATTTCGCTCATATTTGTATGCGTGCCTTCAACAAGAAGCGTATAAAAATTATCTTTATCGCCGGCCATTACATGTTCTGCCGCTTCTTCGATCGTCAACTCTGTGCCATCCAATTGAAATAAGGTCTGGAGTGCCTTTTCGCGTGCTTCATGTCGTTTCATAGTAAACCCGATCTCCTTTTCACTGCTGATTATTCCTCATTATACAGATAATACGCCTGAACTTCCATGTTTGAAATGTTCCGAAAATAATCAGAAAAGCCGGCCCACACCATTCAGTGTCTGGACCGGCTTTCAGGTTAATCTAAGGGCTGCTGGGTTTCGAACTGGATGCCCGTAATATGGACGTTCACTTCCTGCGTTTGCAGCGACGTCATATTTTCGAGTGTCTGGCGTACCTGTTCCTGAATTTTCTGTGCGGTTTGCGGGATGGAAACACCATAATCGATGACACAATAAACATCAATCATCAGTCCTTCAGGCGACAGCTCGGTTTTGACCCCTTTGCCGTGCACCGTTTTGCCAAGACGTTCTGCAACGCCGGTTGCAAAATTGCCGCGCATGCTGGCTACGCCTTCAATATCCGTAGCCGCGATGCTTGCAATGATTTCCAGCACTTCCGGCGCCACTTCGATATTTCCCAGGTTCTGTTTGTTCGTGGATTTCATCCGTACATATGGATTCGTTTTTTCAGCCATGATGACACTCCTCCCTAGGAATTCAGTACATCGTATTTCTCAAGGAATTTCGTATTGAAATCCCCTGATTTGAAAACTTCGTGATCCATCAATTTTAAATGGAACGGGATGGTCGTGAACACGCCATCGATGACAAATTCACCAAGTGCGCGTTTCATTTTAGCTACCGCTTCCTCACGTGTATCAGCGAACGTAATCAACTTCGCCACCATGGAATCGTAATACGGAGGAATGCTGTAGCCCGGATACATTGCTGAATCGATGCGGACGCCAAGGCCGCCCGGCGGAAGATACATATCGACGCGGCCGGCTGAAGGCATGAAATTCTTCGCCGGATTTTCCGCATTGATTCGGCATTCGATCGACCAGCCTTTGAATGTGATATCTTCCTGAGCAAAACTCAGCGTTTCACCCGAAGCGACTCTCAATTGCTGCTGGATTAGATCCACGCCCGTAATCATTTCAGTGACAGGATGCTCCACTTGAATACGTGTGTTCATTTCCATGAAATAGAATTTCTGGTTAACGGCATCAAAGATGAATTCCACTGTTCCGGCACCACGGTAATCAACAGCGAGTGCAGCTTTAACAGCAGCTTCACCCATCTCTGCGCGAAGCTCTGGAGACAATGCTGGAGACGGCGCCTCCTCAACCAGTTTTTGCATGCGGCGCTGAATTGAACAATCGCGCTCACCGAGATGGACAGCATTGCCGTGCGAATCGGCCAGCACCTGGATCTCGATGTGGCGGAAGTCTTCGATGAACTTCTCGATATAGACACCTGGATTGCCGAACGCCGCAGCTGCTTCTTTTTGCGTCATGCGCAGGCCGGTAATGAAATCTTCGCGGTTTCTTGCCACCCGGATCCCTTTCCCCCCGCCGCCGGCAGTTGCTTTGATGATGACTGGGAAACCGATTTTCTCAGCAATTTCAAGGCCATCTTCTTCACTTGCCACGATGCCGGTTGAACCCGGTACAACCGGAACTCCAGCTTTTCTCATCGTTTCACGGGCGACGTCTTTGGTGCCCATTTTGGAAATGGCGTCTGATGTCGGCCCGATGAACATGATGTCGCATTCTTCGCAAAGTTCAGCGAAACTGGCATTTTCCGCCAGGAATCCGTAACCGGGATGAATCCCGTCGCAATTCGTCAATTTCGCCACACTGATGATATTGGAAAAGTTCAAATAGCTGTCTTTCGAAAGTTTTGGACCGATGCAATACGCCTCATCAGCCAGTTCAACATGGAGTGCTTCTTTGTCCGCCTCCGAATAAACGGCGACCGTCTGAATGTCCATCTCTTTACAGGCACGGATGATGCGAACGGCAATTTCACCACGGTTCGCTATCAATACTTTTTTCATCGCTTGAATCCCCTTCCTCAGTTTGTTTTAACGAGGAATAAAGGCTGCCCATATTCGACGAGTTGTCCATCTTTTACAAGAATTTCAGCAATTTCCCCATCCACTTCCGCTTCAATTTCATTGAACAGTTTCATGGCTTCCACGATGCAGACCACCTGATCGGCCTTCACTTTGTCGCCAACCTGCACATATGCCGGTTCGTCCGGTGACGGTGACTGATAGAAAGTTCCCACCATGGGAGACAGGATTTTATGCGTGCCTTCTGCAGTCAGTTCGCTTGCTTCTGCCTGTTGTTCAGCCGGTTTTTTTTCTTCGGCCTGCGGCTGTGGAACTGCCGGTGCTGCTGGAGTTTGCGGCGTTAGCGGCATTGCCGGCGGCTGCGGCACGGCTGCTGATTCAGTTGCAGCTCCACCATATTTTTTCAATTTGATTTTAACGCCTTCTGCTTCATATTTAAATTCATTGATGGACGAGTTATCGACCAATTTAATAATTTCACGGATTTCCTGGATTTTCAAATTACCCTACTCCCCTTATGTACCAAATTTATTCTTTTATTAAGGCCGAATTTTTAAAAACGGCCTCCAGTTCAGGAGGCCACTATACATTACTAAATTACTGGGCACGCGATACGTATGATCCACCGTCTGTTGTGTTGATGATCAGATGATCGCCTTCATTGATGAAGAAAGGCACTTGAACCGTCAGCCCGGTAGAAAGTTTCGCAGGCTTCGAACCGCCGCTTGCCGTATCCCCTTTGATCCCTGGGTCAGTGGCCACTACTTCCAATACGACCGTGTTCGGCAATTCAACGCCAAGCACTTCGCCCTGGAACTGGATGACCTGCACTTCCATATTTTCCTGAAGGAATTTCAATTCGTACTCGATGCTCTTTTCAGGCAATTCGATCTGGTCATACGTTTCGGAATCCATGAATGCATGGACATCGCCATTCGCATACAGATATTGCATTTTTTTGTTATCAATTTGTGCTTTCGCAACTTTTTCACCAGCGCGGAAAGTCTTTTCAGTCACACTGCCTGAACGCAGATTACGCAATTTAGTGCGGACGAATGCCGCGCCTTTTCCCGGTTTCACGTGCTGGAATTCCATCACGCGCCAGATTCCGCCGTCCACTTCAACTGTCATGCCTGTTTTAAAATCGTTTACAGAAATCATAAATTATTCCTCCGTTTTTATAAAATGCGCAGCTCTTTTGAAGAATTTGTCAGTCTTTCGTTTCCAGACTCGGTAATCAGTATATCATCTTCAATGCGCACTCCGCCAATACCCGGCAAATAGATGCCCGGTTCGACCGTCACAGCCATGCCCGGTTCAAGGACTGTCTGTGATTTGAATGAAAGACCGGGTGCTTCGTGCACTTCCAGCCCGATGCCGTGACCGGTGGAATGTCCGAAAGCATCGCCGTAGCCCTTGGCTTTAATATGGTCGCGGCCAATCGCATCCGCATCAAAACCGGTCATGGCCGGTCCGATCTTTTCAACGCCCAATTCCTGCGCTTCTAGCACGACCTGGTAAACTTCCTTCATTTTTTCTGAAGGTTCGCCCACAGCCACCGTGCGTGTGATATCCGAAATATAGCCGTTATACAAAGCACCGAAATCCATCGTGACAAGTTCGCCGGATTGGATCACTTTTTCGGATGCCACGCCATGCGGCAATGCTCCGCGATGTCCCGATGCAACGATGATGTCAAACGAAGAGGAAGCCGCTCCCTGCCTGCGCATGAAAAATTCCAATTCGTTCGCCACTTCAAGTTCCGTCATGCCTGGTTTGATGAAAGTGCAGATGTATTCGTAGGCATCATCCGCGATTTTGGCCGCAGCTTTCAGGATTTCCACTTCTTCCGGTGTTTTGATCATGCGGATCTTTTCGATGATGCCGCTGACCGGTTTCAGCTCGACAGCCATTTTTTCCTTGTATTGCTCATAATTAGCATATGTAACAAAATCCTGTTCAAAGCTGAGCGACTTTATGCCAAGGTTTTTCGTCTGCTCTGCAGCTTCTTCCAGCAGATTCGTTTTTGCCTGGATCACTTCAAAACCTTTGCACTGCTCTGCCGCCTGTTCGGTATAACGGAAATCGGTAATGAACAGCGCTTTGTCAGTTGTGACGATCGCCAGTCCCGAAGAACCGGTGAAACCTGTTATGTAGCGGAGGTTATACTCGCTCGTAATCAGGAATGCTTCCATTTCGTGCTGAGTCATTTCATTGCGTAATTTTTGCAGTTTCAAACCATTCATCCTCTCTGATTTCGTAAAAGCAGGGCATGCAGGCCAAGGAAATATACATCTTTTCCAAAGCCGGTAATTTGCCCTTCCACAACCGGTGCCAGGTAGGAATGGTGGCGGAATGCTTCACGTTTGTAGACATTTGATATGTGCACTTCTATAACAGGGACCTGAATGGATGCTATGGCATCGCGGATGGCAACGCTTGTATGCGTGAAGGCACCGGCATTCAGGACGACACCGTCCAGGTTTTGCCGTTCGGCCTGTTGGAGCCAGTCGATGATTTCCCCTTCATGGTTCGACTGGCTGCAGGTCAATTCGATGCCATTTTTATAGGCGAATTGTTCCAGTTCATGTTCCAGTTCAGCGAGCGTAAACGTGCCGTATGCTTCCGGCTCCCGTTTGCCGAGCCGGTTCAAGTTGGGTCCATTCAGTATCAAAACCCGCATCTTCATCACTCCCCGTCGTTAACTTCTCCATTATTTTATCATACGAGCAGAATCGAGCAACTATAAGTGGAAAATTGAGGTGGGTTGCTGATACTGAATTTCTTTTTTATATTCCATTAGAAACTATTTAACTCTTTAATCATTGCGCTCCAGGGGGACGCTTTCCTCGGGGAGCGGCCTGAGCC
>NZ_JRGN01000347.1 GCF_000775575.1 Planococcus sp. CAU13 | reverse complement strand
TGCGCGGAAAACAGGATTTGTGCGCGGAAAAGGCATGTGTATGCGCGGAAAAGCCTCCAGTATGCTCAACTTACTATTCATATGATATAAATGCTGTTTTTCCGCTGCCCATAATGCAGCCTCCCGCCTCCAAAGTCCCCACACACAAAGTTCAAGATCAACAGCGGACGTTTTTCGCCTTGCGAAAAACTCCAATCTTTTAAAGGAAGGC
>NZ_JRGN01000097.1 GCF_000775575.1 Planococcus sp. CAU13 | reverse complement strand
GTAAGATAGAAACGAAAAACTATAAGATACATCCCCTAAATCGTAAGTTAAGAACGCATCCCCCTTAATAAAAGTTGCATAGGCTGCATAATCCAAGTAGGCACCCATTAGAAACCCATTCTCTTTCATCTCTCCCCCTCTCCACCCACACTCCAAGCAGTGGCGCGGCTAAGGTGTGGTCGGAGCGATAAGACTGGCATCACTCCAGCCAGGCTGATTGCGGGAGACCACTCCAAAGCGCCATTGTGAAAACAAACACCAAGCTACATACCACACCCCAAACACAAAAAAAGCCCCCGCAGACTACTCTCCGCAAGGGCCACACCAACTTTCGCATTCCTTATTTCCCATAAATCACCGTAACATGCGGATGCTTCCGCAGGACGCTTGCCGGAAACTCTTCCGTTACGGCACCGTTCTCCAGGCGCCGCACCACATCCATCTTATTCTCGCCGAAAGCGAGCAGCACGATCTTCTTGGCTTCCATGATGGTGCCAATGCCCATCGTGATCGCTTCCACAGGTATATCTTCTTCCTTTTCGAAAAAGCGCGCATTGGAATTTTTCGTCTCCTGCGTCAATTCAACCACCTGCGTACGCGAATCAAAGCAGCTGCCGGGTTCATTAAAACCGATATGGCCGTTGACGCCAACACCGAGCAATTGCAGGTCGATGCCGCCGCTGTCAGCAATCAGCCTTTCATAAAGCGCACATTCCGCTGCCAGATCCGCTGCCCGCCCATTCGGCAAATGACCCTGGGATTCCGGCAAATCGATATGGCGGAATAGATTCTCCTGCATATACTCGTGGTAGCTGCTCCGGTCTCCGGGTCCAATGCCGACGTATTCATCCAAATTGAATGTCGTCGCCCTTGAAAATGAAAACTCATCTGCCTGATGGCGACGGACCATCTCTTTATAAAAGCCGAGCGGACTTCCGCCCGTAGCAAGACCAAGGACACTATCCGGTTTTTCAACCAGTTGCTGTACGAAAATCTCGGCTGCCAGTTTGCTCATCTGTTCGTAACTCGAGACTTCAATCCATTGGAACACCTTTGTTTTGAACATCGGCATTACTCTTCCTTCCTCTGCAAAAAGTGTGGCGGACCCCGAATTTTTCTGTCACCAGAACAATATCGGCATCTTTGCCGCTGTCGATGCTGCCTTTGCGGTGCCAGACACCTAGCCGCTTCGCCGCATTCGCAGACGACAGCGCAATGGCGTCTGGCCACGAAATCAAAGCCAGCTGCTGTAAATGGCGCAATCCTTCATTCATTTTCAGGACACTGCCCGCAAGTTTACCTGTGGACAGCAGGGCTTCCTGACCGGATACCTTCACTTGCCGGCCACCCAGTAAATAGGAGCCGTCCGGGAGCCCTTTGGCGCGCATCGAATCAGTTATCAACAGCAAACGCTTAGTGCCGATTACACGAAGCACAATTTCCAGCATATCTGAATTCAGATGAACTTTATCAGCAATCACTTCACAAAACAGATCCCGATTCAGCAGTCCGGCTCCCACCACACCGATTTCCCGGTGATGGAGGCCGCGCATCGCGTTGCCGAAATGCGTCAGGTGACTCAACCCCGCAGCCTGTGCCCCTTTGATTGTATTATAATCCGCCATCGTGTGACCTGCAGAGATAATGACTCCGAGATTCGCAAGTTCACGGATTACCGCAAATTCCGGATCCAGTTCTGGGGCCATCGTGACAATTTTCAGATCATCCAGCGTTTCACCGAACCAGTCTGTCAATAATGGCATCGACGGTTCACGGATATAAGCGGCTGGCTGCGCACCCGCCTGACCCGGGTGGATAAACGGGCCTTCCAGGTGAAAGCCCAGCATTTCCGCCCCGTCTCCCCCGTTTTTATTCATGAAGTTCCTACAGTGACCGATGGCTGCAGCAATCCCTTCCGAGGGACCTGTCATCGTAGTTGCCAGAAACGAAGTCGTCCCTTCCGCCGGCAGTGCTTCGGCAATCGTCTGCGCCGCTGTGCTGTCGGCGTCCATGAAGTCCGCTCCGAGCGCACCGTGGATATGGATATCAATAAAACCGGGAAGTGCCACCAGACCGCCGCCATCAAATCGTTCGCCGGTATAGTGCGCGAATGGCTGTGTCGAAACAGCAGCAATCTTTTCGCCATCGATAAGAATGGAACCGGCCGCCAAGTCGCCGGATTCCTGCACAAGCCGGATATTTTCTACGAGCAATCGGGTCATTGCAGCCACGTCCTTTTCCGCTGGAATATTTGAATAGTCTTCCTGCAGGCGTTCTTTTATTTCAGATTAGCATTCAGCAAATAGGGAAGTAAAGGAATGACAAGAAACTACGGAAAGGAGAGTGAGTAAGATGGATATCGCCCTGCTGGCGGCATTCCCGGTTCCGCTTCGCTTATTGACGGGGCTGCTGATCCTGATTGCCGGGGTTTTGACACTCTATTGGTTTTTCATGGCCAAAAATAATCCGAAATCCCAAAGTGTCGATAAATTGCCGGTGAATAACGAGGCACACAAATTGCAGGACCAGTATGACCGGGGTGAAATCACGGAGGAAGATTATAACAGAAGGCTTCAGGACCTGGACAGAGAGTCTGAGAACCAGTGAAGGCAACGCTTTGTGCCACCCCTCGGTGTTTAGTTTTCTCGCGAGTGGTAAAACAGGATAATGAAGCAACCAAATCTGAACTTGGAGGTTTTATTGTGGCACATGAACAGCATGCAGAGTTATTGAAGGTTTTACACGAGTGCATGACCGAATGCAACCATTGTTTCGACGCCTGCCTGAAGGAAGACGATGTAAAAATGATGGCCGGATGCATCCGTCTGGACCGGGAATGCGCGGATATTTGCGGCTACCTTGAACAGGCGATATCGCGCAACTCGCCGTTTGTCGCTCAATTGGCGCAGGTGTGCGCTGAGATCTGTGAAGCCTGCGGCAATGAATGCAAAAAGCACGACCACGAGCACTGCCAGCGCTGTGCGGAAGCCTGCTTCAGATGCGCGGAAGCATGCAGGAACGTCGCTTAAACCGGAGAGATATTTCTTTTTTGAACTGCTGAACGATCAGTCATTGATAAAGGAGGATTTACATGGGCAGATTAGATGGCAAAGTGGCAATCATTACAGGTGCCGGCAGCGGGCAAGGCGCGGAAGAAGCGCGCATGTTTGCGAGAGAAGGCGCAAAAGTAGTCGCGACGGATATTCAGGCTGATAAAGTAAAAGCCGTCGCGGAAGAAATCACCTCAAATGGCGGTGAAGCAATTTCGTTCACCCATGACGTAACGAAAGAAGAAGAATGGGACATGGTCGTCAGAGAAACGGTCGATCGGTTCGGCAAACTTGATATCCTCATCAACAATGCTGGCATCGGCGGCGCCGAAGGATTCGGCCTGATCGATACGATTGATTTGAACTCGTGGAATAAATTCATGACAGTCAACGCGACCAGTAATTTCCTCGGCATCAAAGCTGTCGTTCCGGCAATGCGCGAAAACGGCAAAGGCTCCATCGTCAATATCTCGTCAATGGCGGGCATTGTCGGTGGTGCCGCGGGCGTCCACTACACAGCTTCCAAAGGGGCAACCCGACTGCTGACAAAAGGCGCCGCGGTTGAACTGGGTCCGGATAATATCCGCGTCAACTCGATCCATCCCGGTTTCATCAACACGCCGATGACTTCTGTCGTCCTGGATGACGCAGAAATGAAAGCCGGCGCTCTATTGAATATTCCGCTCGGCATTGTCGGCGAACCGGAAGACGTCGCGTATCTCGCGCTGTTCCTGGCATCTGACGAATCCCGGTTTGTAACCGGCGCTGAACACCTGATTGACGGCGGTCAGACTGCCAGATAAAACGATCAATCCAGATCCGCTTCCTCTTTATATGAAAGCGGATTTTTTCATTTTTCATTTATTTCCTGGGAAATAATAAAAGGCAAGCCCTCGGAAGGCTTGCCTTTTATCTATTTTTGTCAACCGGACGACACAGCCGCCCGGTGCTCTCTTCTTTCCTTTATAAAGTTCAAGGCGAAAATGCCAAGTACAATCACCATACCGATGATATCTGTAAAGTTTTCAGGAACGATCAGCAGCAGCGCTCCGGCGCCCAGCAGAATCGAAGTTACGACGTTCATGCGTGTTTTGAAATAACCTTCCACCGCGGCGCTCAAACCGATAATCCCGATAATCGCGGTGATGGTGATCAGGATGACTTCAATTGCCGGCGGGAACGCGAATTCCCTGGCATTTGTGGCAATCCCTTCCGTTTCAATCAGCAGCATCGCTGGATTATAGACGAAGAGATAAGGAATGATAAAACCGGCAATCGACAATTTCAATGCGTTGAAACCGGTTCGCATCGGATCTCCCCCGGAAATACCCGCTCCGGCAAATGCGGCAAGCGCAACCGGTGGCGTAATATTGGCGAAGATACCGAAATAGAATACGAATAGATGTGCAACCAATACCGGAATGCCGAATTCAGCAAGAGCCGGTGCTGTCATTGTAGCCGTAATAATATAGGCAGGAATTGAAGGCAAGCCCATGCCCAGAACGATGGATGCAAGCATTGTCAGGAACAATGTCCAGAACAGGGAACCAGCACCAAACGCAGTGATCGCTGAAGTCATGACCGTACCAAAACTTGTCAGGCTGACGACTCCAATGATGATGCCGACGACCGCACAGGCGATCATTACGGATAATGACTGGCGAGCACCGTTTTCAAGCGCTTCCAGAATATCTCTGAAGCCCATGCGCGTCGATTTGCGTAAGGCTGCAACCAATACAGTCAAAACGATTGTATAAAATGCGGCCTGCGCAATCGGCAAACCGGTATAAAGCATGACGATCAATCCGACGATCGGAAGGAGCAAATGCCCTTTTTCTTTCAATACTTTCTTTGTTTCAGGAAGATCCGCTTTCGGAATTCCTTTCAAATTGCGTTTGCCTGCACGGAAATGCACCTGCATGATAACGCCGAGGAAATAAAGAATGGCCGGAATCAGTGCAGCGAGCGCAATCGTACCGTAAGCGATTCCTGTTGTCTCCGCCATGATGAACGCCGAGGCCCCCATGATCGGCGGCAGAATCTGCCCGCCGACCGAGGCACTGGCCTCCACCGCACCGGCAAAGTTTCTGTGGTAGCCGATTTTCTTCATCAAGGGAATTGTGAACGCGCCGGTACCGACCACGTTTGCGATGGCCGAACCGTTGATGCTTCCCATGAATCCGCTGGAAATGACCGCCACTTTGGCAGGTCCGCCCTGTCTGCTGCCGGCAAGAGCCATAGCCAGGTCATTGAATAATTGGCCCATTCCTGATTTCGCCAGGAACGCTCCGAACAGGATGAACAGGAAGATAAATTGCAGGGATGCGGAAATGGCTGTCGAATACAGCCCTTCTGTTTTCAGGTACAATTGGCCGAAAATATCGCCCATGTCGAATTGCCGGGTCATCAGCATATCCGGCACCCACAGGTTATAACTGAAGAATGGGTAAGCAAGGAAGATCAATGCCAGAATCGGCAGGATCCAGCCCGTGATTCTTCGGGCTCCTTCAAGTACAAGCAATACAGTCAAAATCGCCATCACGATATCCATATTATTCGGGATGCCGCCGCGTGTGGTAACAATATTGTTGTATTCATAAATAATGTATCCGGCAGTCGACAAACTCAGGAAGAACAGGATCCAGTCGTAGACCGGGATCTTCGAGCGGTCCTGCTTTTTGAATGTCGGATATACAAGGAAAATAAGCGCCATCCCGACGGCTACGTGAATCGATCTTGCCTGGAGGGCGGGAAGCGGATTGAACGTTACATATAGATGGAACAGTGAATAAGCAATGGCAATTGCCGCCACAAGGAAGACGAGTTTACGGTTCTTCAACTTACGCACTTTCGCGTCGGTGTCGTATTTCTCCAGAATTTCCTGGCTTATGTTTTTATCTTCGTCATGCGCTGAGACACTCTCAATGTTGAGGTCTCTGTTATCTTTCGTCATAACTTCTTCCCTCCAATATACTGCCAAAGATGGATCCGTTCTATGGAAATGGCGACGAACTCATAATCATCGGTCAATTCATACAACGGAATCGTTTTATTTTCAATTAAGATTGTTGTTTGCGCATTTTCAGAGACAGTCAGGTTCATTTGCGGAAGGTGCTGATTGATCCGCATATGCACGAAACCATCTTCCGAAGAAATGATTTCTCCATCAGACGGCACCCCTGCCCCGAACGTTTTAAAAACCGTTTCGGTAAGCAGCAGCCGGTCCCCGTCCCGTTCATACATTTCCAGCCATTCTTCTTTTTCGACAGAATGGATCCATTTCAAGGTGAATTCATCTTCGGTCAAAAAGTACTGTTCATTGCCAAAATCGAAATGGATCACCGGCAACCTGAAAAGCAGGAAAAAGAGGAGCACCAGCAAGCATGCTCCCCCGAATAAAACCTTATTGTTCACTGTAATAACGTTCGGCTCCTGGGTGAAGCGGCGCTACAAGCCCTTCCTGAGCAGCTTCAAGTGAAATGTCTGAAGCGGCCTGGTGAGAGTTTTCCAGAGATTCAAGATTTTCAAAGAAAGTTTTCGTCAGCTTGTAGACATCATCTTCGCTCATGTCCGCGTTGACGATCAATGCGTTCATGATCGCCGCTGTCGGAATCGCTTCTTCGTTGCCATAAGTGTTTGCCGGAATTTCCAGCGCTACGAAATACGACTGATCTTGTGCGATTTGTTCAACGTCAGCCGGATCAACCGACACCAGACGGATATCAAGGGACTGGGACAATTCAAGAAGCGAAGCGTTCGGCAATCCGCTTGTCAGGAATGCTGCATCGATTTGGCCGGCACGCAGGCCGTCAGCCGCTTCCGCGTATCCAAGGTAATCCACCTGGATGTCATCATACGTGATGCCATGCCCTTCCAGAAGTGTACGCGCGTTCACTTCAACACCGGAGTTCTGGTCGCCTACTGCGATGCGTTTGCCGCGAAGATCGTCGAATGTTTCAATTCCTGAATCTGCAGTTGTTACGATCTGCACATAGTTCGGATAAAGTGCAGCGATCTGGCTGATTTTATCTGTCGGCTCTGTAAATCCTTCAGTGCCTTCAACTGCCTGAGAAACTACGTCACTCATTGTGAATGCCATTTCGATTTTGTCTTCTTTGATCAGGTTGACGTTTTCAACCGAAGCACCTGTTGTCTGTGTACGGGAGTTGACGCCGTAAGTTTTGCTGTAAGTGTCTGCAAGAGTTGTTCCGATAATGTTATAAGGGCCTGAAGCTCCTCCGGTTGCAATTGTGACGATATTCGACTCAAGACCTTCGGATTCTCCACCGCCTTCGCCGGATCCACCGTCAGTTGTTTCTTCTCCGCCGCCGCATGCTGCAAGTACCAGCGCTGCAGCTGCTGACATCATGAAAACGCTTAATTTTTTCTGTTTCATGGTAGTGCCCCCTCTATGTTTTTTTCAATTATAGCGTATAGATTTGAAAAGAGAAAGGTATTTGTGCATATTTTCTAGTAATTCTGTTTTCATTGAATAGCTTTTCATCCTAGTTTCAATGTTTTTTTCTGTAAATCCGTCTATATTACAATAGGGAACCGGTAAGTTAAGCGATGTATTTTACAGGCTATTTTATTATTTTAAGAGAATAAAATCTGGAAGTAAAAAGCCTTGCCGAATAGAAAGGCAAGGCTCGAAATTTATTGGATACTGCTTTCTTGATTTTCAGCTGAGAGGCTCTTCAATTTTCTTTAATTTACTGACCTCATCAATGAGTTCCCCTTTGACCGCAATGCGTTTTTTTCCTGAAGGTGTGCAGGTGATCAATGTAATTTCAGAAGACACACCGTTATCCTCCAATACGTGGACATCAGTCGCTTCTATCGTTTCCTTGCTTGTTACCTTATAGATATACGTATTTTCGCCGGCATGCAGGTAGATCAATTCATCATCTGCGACTTCATCCAAATTGCTGAAATGGCGTCCGTCCCTGTAGCCCCTGTGTCCGGCTATCGTGAAATTCCCTTTACCCGGAACCTGTTTTTCCTTGATTTGTGTGAGTGCAAGGTTTAAATTTTCCGGCGTAGTTTCATTTAACACGTATTGCTTTAAGTCGAGAGAAGGAATCTCCAGTTCCATTATTTCCTGCAGTTCTGTTGCCGAAAATCCATCAGCCTCAGTTTCAATAGTATCAACATTGCTTTCCTGGGAAGCCGCCACCATCGAAATGGCTTCTTCCAGTTCGTTCACTTCCTGCATATGCCGCCATTCCGTTGCGACCGGAATGGCGATACAGGTCAGTCCCCCGAGCAGGCAGCAGATGCCGATTAATTTTCTGAAAGGAGACATCTTTTGTTTTTCCATTTACCAATTATCATTCTTTCGTCTGATCAGTAATCGGCGGCTGAACAGCAGCAGGATAAATCCGATCACTATCAGATAAAGCATATACAGTTCCCCGGTCTGAGGCAGTTTTTCCAGTTCTTTCTCTTTGACGGCAGAGCCCGGCAGTTTTGGTTTGTCATTTTTATCCGTCGGTTCTGGTTTCACGCCTGTGTTGCCGTTACCCGACTCTACCGGTGATACTGCATCATTGTTCGGTGTTTCCGGTTTTTCCGGTGTTTCAGGAGTTTCTGGTTTCTCCGG
>NZ_JRGN01000010.1 GCF_000775575.1 Planococcus sp. CAU13 | reverse complement strand
GTTTACTCCCAACTTTCCCGCTTTTACTCCCAACTGGCCAATCTGCGCTCCCAACAACAAGCAGAAGTTCCGATATCAGCTGTAACTTCTGCCGCCCCGCTCCGTCTACTCGTTATATTTCAAAACATGGATGAGGAGCTGGAAATCAATGAAGAAAGTGTCATGCCTTTTTATTTTATTGTTTGCGAGCGCCCTGCTTTTCGGCTGCCAGCCAACGAATGAAGTAATCAAAGCGGAAGAACCCACTCACGAAACTGAACCATTCCTAAGCGAGTCACTTCTTGAAATCGCAGAAACTGCGAAAGTGGAAGTGACAAAAAAGAAAGGCGTCGATGCAGTCATTTATGAAGAAGCTGATGACATTACATCTTTTGACGCCATATTCTCCAGCACCACAAAAGAACCGGGCATCGTTAACATGTCCGCTCCCACGCTTTATTTAAAAGTAAGCGATACTGAAGGAAATGAACAATATTTGCAACTCTGGATCGGCAATGAAGACGAACAGGCTTCGCTGATGTGGGAAGACGATACGCATACCGTTTACTCGTTAACAGTGGAAATGACAGAGAAGCTGGCTGGATTGCTTGAAAAAGAAGCCTGAAGAGAAAAAATCTCTCCAGGCTTCTCTATTTCTCACTCCACTCACCAACATCACACAAACTCCAACACCTTCAAATCCATCTCATCTATCACACCAAGCGGCGCGCTCCGGTCCCATAGCCTCATCTCTGACGTTTCGTCATTGTCGAGAAACGGCTGCAGCTTTTCAACATTCCCCGCATAAACCGGGTTGTATTTGATGCTTCCGTCAGAAATCTTCCTCAACTTCAACAACCCTTTGAACGCCAAATCACTTACGGATTGCCCGGTTTCTTCGTGTAACTCACGAACCGCGCATTCCTTCGCCGTCTCGTCGCCTTCACGCCTGCCCGCCGGCAACTCCCACTGCTCCCGCCATTTGTTGTAGACCATCAGGACTCCGCCATCGCAAGATATAACTGCGAACGATCCGGCCAGGCCCGCGTATCCTTCCATTTCCTCTTCACTTACAACAATAAAATCCAGAAACTCGAAACCGTTATTTTGAGTTTTATTCATTGGACACCGCTCCTATAATCACATCGATCACTTCTACTGTTTCTTTGCTTATATAGTAAGTCAGTGCCGGAGAATGGAGCTTTTTCGGATTGTCTACAGTATCGAGATGAACATCCCAGACTTCGACATCTTTATCGTAAGTTTTAGAGTATATATACCCCAATCGGGTTTCGGCACCGTATCTATCCCACATTTTTGGTGATTCATAGTTGTCCGCTTCCGCTTGTTCCAGCGCAATCTCTTCTGCTTCTTCCTTCGAAATCGAAGTGGAACAGCCAGAAAGCAATAGTGTGCCCAACAGCGCCAACAGCAATTTTATCCTCATCGATTATTCACAACCTTATATTGTTATAGTAAGCACGGGAATTATGTATCTCTCAAAACCGCCTTCGCCATATAATACGCGCTTGCTGTAAACAGCTGCGTTTGAATTTCCCGCTCTCTTATCAACCGGCCGAATTCTTTAAAATCAATCAGCTTCACTCTAATATCTTCAGTCTCATCAAGCTGCTGATCACCCGCTTTATAAGCACCCATCACGAGAAACGTCTTTATTTTATTGTTCTGCGCAGCTGGATTCACCATAAATTCTCCAATCAGCACCGGCTTTTCCAGAGACGTATATCCGGTCTCTTCCCGAACTTCACGCAGAATCCCTTCTTCATCAGTCTCGCCTGCTTCGATTTTGCCTGCCGGAATTTCCAGATAGAAATTTTGGCCGCCGTGCCGGTATTGCTCGACCAGTACAAGCTCCCCGTCTTCTGTAATCACGACCGCATTCACCCAGTCCGAAAATTCACTGACGTAATAATCGTTGATCGTCATGCCATTCGGCAGCCTGCACGTATCCTTCCGCAAGTTGCCGAATGGTGTTTTATAAAGATATTCACTGTTTGTCGTCTGCCATGCTTTCATGATTCTTCTCCTTTGCCCATACAATTAATGAATCTGAAAAAATTTTTACATCTATTGATAAGTTCTATTTTTTCCTGAAAATTCCTTTATGGAATAAAAAAAGCACTGCAGAAGGCAGCACTAATTTATTTCCCATATATGAATCTGCTATTTTGCGTATCCCAAAACTTTCCCTTCAACCGCTTCGAGGGATATTTCTCCGAAGTCCCTGCTGTCAGTGCCTCTCCACCATTGATCGACTAGAACGAAAATAGCTTCGTCTGACACTTTTACAGGTTCCATCGAGGTGGCGAAATACTCTTTTTTAGCGTCCATATTCACCCAAGTGATAAGTTCTTTTTGTGAAACTTCTTCATCCTTTGTCCAAGTTCCTTCTTCATAGTTTCGCTCTGCCATTTCAAAATACTCGTCCTTTTCGAACCCTCTGTCAGTTGCAACTCCATAAAACGTATCAAGCTTTCTATTGTCTATATAAACCTGCCCCTCGCGTATTTCCACAGTTTCTCCTGGCAGCCCCACCACTCGGGCAATATAGTGCTCAGGCAAATTCGGGTTTTTATCAATTGCAGATTTCGGTGTTTTGTAATACACGACATCACCACGATTGACTTCCGGATACCCGATTTCAACAACCAAACTGCTGTGGGTAATCGTGTTGTAATCGTGATTGCCCCGGTCCATCGCATCTGATCCCCACTCGATTAATATCGTATTCTCATTGGCTTCGACCATTTCAACTTCCGACAGCGTATCCGGATCCGTCAGCGGCGGCAATTCGCTTGTCGTGCCTGGCGCACTTCCCGGATCTGCGCCGCCTCCATCTAGATTCACTACCAGGAATATCGTCGTCACCATCAACAAGATCATTAGAATGGCGGCATATTGCAGGGTGGCAAATCGGTTTGCGGGGCGCTTTTCCCACCTCATGTCACTCAGAATTTTTCGCTTCAGCTGTTCGTTGAAACGAGGTGACTCTCCGACAAAATCGTCCAGATCGCGCTTGAATTTATTCATCCTGCATCCCCTCCCATTCTTTCAAATCCACTTTTTCCCGCAGCATGTCCTTTGCCCGCCGGAGCCGGGTTTTGACGGTGTTTTCCGAGCAGGCCAACATTTCGCTGATTTCTTTCGACGTGAATTCCTGATAATAAAACAACAGAATCACTTCCCTGTATTTGATGGGGAGTTCCAGGATTTTATTCGTGAGATTGCTTTGATCGGCTTGCCGGAAGTAAGTATCTTCAGGTGATTTTGTATTAGAAATCAAACCGCTGAGCGAGTTCGAAAACAGCGAGCGCTTATTCCGCCAGCTCCGCAGATGATCATGGCATTTATTGACGGTAATTTTCGACAGATATGTTTTTAAGGAAGCGCGGTTGTCGAACTGGGCGGACTTGCGGTAGTGGCTGATGAACACTTCCTGCATAATGTCTTCGGCCGCACTCCAATCCTTCACGTAGAAATACGCCAGCCGGATCAGGTGCTCGCCGTGGCTGTTCATGATATTTCTCATTTCTTCATCCGTCATTCTGACCGCCATAAGTTTCCATCCCTTCCTGAACACCCCATAGACGCAAGTTTTCAGAAAATAGTTTCATATTAAGTAAGTATAGGTGAAAAAGAGGCGGATTGGTTTTTAAATTCTATGATAAGCTTAAAAGCATGGAAGCTTATGTAACGAGAAAGGATGTCATTTATGAACCATTTTGTCATTGGAGAATCGGCTGCGGGATCTTTGAAGATAGCTTTTCGTGGAAAGAACCATTCCATCCATCCGTTATCGCTAGATTTGTCAGTGGGACCGATTGCGGCAATCCATGAAGATGAAGGGATAGAACGTCATTTCGCTTGGCTCCGGTCTTCGTATACTATGGAAGATGAATATTTTGAGCATCAGGAAGAAACGTACAGACAGACTTTGCGAAAAATAAAGAGTTTGCAAGACGGCGACCAAGTCACATTTTGGACGAGTGACAATGCGGCGGAAGGGATTGGACTTCGGCTCTTTTGTTTTCTGACGGCCGATAAAAAGCTGGATCTCACGGTCGTCAACACGGCAGAAGCGATGGACGAGCTGATGCGGGATACGGATATAAGTGTCGAAATTCGCCATTCGGGCGAATGCAATAATAAGCAGATGGCTCATTTTTTCAAGCATTCTCGGAGGCGGCTGCCGGAAGAAGTAAAGGCTGATTTAGCTGAAGAAATGGCGGGGTTGCTGTCGAGTGCGAGTCTGTTGCGGTCGTGGCAGCATGGTGAAATTTTGGACGCCGACGAGACGCGGGATGATGCGTTTATATTGGAGCGTGTGCGCGAGTTGGGAGAACAGGCAGAGTATGAGGGTTTCTTTAAAGCAACTCGCGTAATCGGCGAAGTCCTCGGGCACTCGTATCACATCTATTCCGATTCCTGGATCGATTACCGGCTCCGGATGCTGATTCGTTCGGGCAAGGTGCTGTCGCGCGGCGATCTCGGGTCGATGCGGACTTATGAAGTTAGATTGAATGAACTAGAGGTTTAATCAACTGCACCAATCAAAAGGCTTCGCGGACGCGAAGCCTTCCTT
>NZ_JRGN01000145.1 GCF_000775575.1 Planococcus sp. CAU13 | reverse complement strand
TGGAAAGCGAAGCTGTTTTGCGCAATATCGTTTAAAAATATAATTGCCCTTTATTTCCAGTTTGTCATGATATGCTGGTATAGTTCACTTTATCTGGATTTTCATATAGAATTGAGGAAATATTATGTGTTATAGTGATACATAAATAATTTAGTGCGTTGAAGGGAGAAAGCGTTTATGCGTTATTTGACAGCAGGAGAATCACATGGACCGCAATTGACAGCTATTATTGAGGGGTTGCCGGCGCAAATGCCGCTGACCGCTGAAATGATCAATAAAGAGCTGAAGAGAAGGCAGGGCGGACATGGTCGCGGCCGCAGAATGCAGATCGAGACGGACACAGTAGAAATCGTCTCTGGAGTAAGGCACGGCAAAACGCTTGGCTCACCGGTTGCCTTGGTCGTCAGGAATGACGACTGGAAACATTGGACGAATATTATGGGCATTGAACCCATCGAAGAAACAGATGAAGTCAAACGGCAAATTTCCCGCCCGCGTCCTGGGCATGCTGATTTGAACGGTGGCATGAAATACGGGCACCGCGACCTCCGCAATGTGCTTGAACGCTCATCAGCACGGGAAACGACGGTGCGCGTAGCTGTGGGGGCAGTAGCCAAGCAGCTATTGTCGCAACTCGGTGTTGAAATGGTTTCGCATGTGACGGAAATCGGCGGCATTAAAGTGGATCCGGAAAGTTTCACAGGAAAAACAGTGGCTGAAATCAGGGAACTTGTCGAAAAAGATGCGGTCTATTGCGCGGATCCTTCTGTCACTCAGCAAATGACGGACCTGATAGATGTAACGAAAAAAAATGGAGATTCCATCGGCGGCACTGTTGAAGTGATTGTCGAAGGAATGCCTGCGGGAATCGGCAGCTATGTCCATTATGACCGCAAGCTGGACGCTAAGATCGCAGCATCGGTCATGAGCATCAATGCGTTCAAAGGCGTCGAATTTGGCATCGGATTCGAGATGGCCCGCAAACCCGGCAGCCAGGTGCACGATGAAATCCTTTGGTCGGAAGCTGAAGGATACACACGAAGAACGAATAATCTCGGCGGTTTTGAAGGCGGGATGACGACCGGCATGCCGATTATCGTCCGCGGCGTGATGAAGCCGATTCCGACTTTGTATAAACCATTGCAGAGTGTTGACATTGAAACGAAAGAACCGTTCCAGGCAAGCATCGAGCGCTCGGACAGCTGCGCCGTACCGGCAGCTTCGATCGTTGCAGAGCATGTGGTGGCCTGGGAAGTGGCGAATGCGCTGCTTGAACAATTTGATGCAGATCAATTGCCGAGACTGAAGGCGAATATCGCGGATTATCTGTCTTATACAAAGGAGTACTGATCCTATGACTGTGCTGACTGTGGAAGCGGCTCACCCCTATCAAGTGCATATCGGCCCCGGAGCTTTAAGCGCCTTTCAGGAAATCTGCAGCGGGCTTCTGGCCAGTGCCGATAAAATCGCCATCCTTGCAGATGAACAGGTTGCCCGGCTGCATCTGGAGTATCTAAGGTCACATCTGGCAAAAACCGGGCACATATACATCAAGCAAATTCCTGCGGGAGAATCGGCAAAATCGATTGAAACCTATATGGATTGCCAAAGCTTCCTATTGGAAAATGAGTTTTCAAGAAATTCCCTGCTCCTTGCTTTTGGCGGAGGAGCTGCGGGAGACCTGGCAGGTTTTGTCGCTTCCACGTTTATGAGGGGAATTCCTTTCATTCAGATTCCTACGACGATTTTGGCGCATGACAGTGCTGTGGGCGGCAAAACAGCGATCAACCATGCGGCAGGCAAAAATATGATCGGTACTTTCTATCAGCCGGCAGCTGTCATTTATGACACGCATCTTCTAAAAACACTGCCGGAAAAGGAAATTCGTTCGGGCATGGCGGAAGTTATCAAACATGCCTTTATTTCAAATGAAGGCTGGCTTGAAGAATTATTGTCGGTGGAAGACATTTACGGATTGACTGACGAAGAAATGGCCAAGCACCTAGAGCGGGGCATAGCGGTTAAAGCGGCAATTGTTGAAGAAGATGAATTTGAAAACGGGGTCCGAAAGTTTTTGAATTTCGGCCATACTTTAGCGCATGCCATTGAAGCGGTACTCGGCTACGGGAAAATTACGCACGGAGAAGCGGTGGCAATTGGAATGGCCTATGCATTGGAATTATCCGGCCATCAAAAGCTTGCTCCTTATCTGAAATGGTGCCAGTCCAATGGTTACCCCCTTCAGACTCTGGTGGATCTGCCGTTTGAACAATTGGAAAACTATATGAAAAAAGATAAAAAAACGTCCGGTGGTTTATTGAAATTCGTTATGCTTAAAGAAATCGGCCTGCCATTCGTTGATACGGTGGACCATAATAAAGCGCAGGCTGCGTATGACGTTTTATGTTCAAAGATAGGAGAGATGCAATTATGATGATTCGAGGCATCAGGGGAGCAATTACCATATCTGCCGATCATCCGGATCAGATTTTGGATGAAACAAGGAAATTGGTATTGGAAATGGCAAAACAGAATGACGTCGATCCGGAGCATGTAGCTTCTGTCATCATTTCGACCACAAACGATATTTCATCTGCGTTCCCGGCCAAAGCCGTTCGGACAATCGAAGGCTGGACGTTTGTGCCGGTCATGTGCACCCATGAAATGTCTGTACCCGGCAGCATGCCGCTTTGCATTCGTGTAATGATGCATGCCAATACGGCACTGGGACAAAAAGAAATCAACCATATCTATATGAATGATGCCGTGAAATTGCGGCCGGACCTCATCAATGACAGCCGGGTGAGAAAACGGTGAAAACAAAAATACTGGTTATAGGGCTCGGCCTGATCGGGGGCTCACTCGCGAAAGCATTGATGCGGCACGACGATACAGTGATATTCGGCTATGATTCAGACGCTCTGACAGTCCGCAAGGCATATAAAATGGGCATTATCCATCAGGCGGCCTTATCGCTTGAAGAAGCGGCAGCCGAAGCGGATTTCATCTTTTTGGCAACGCCTGTGGGTGCCGCAAAAAAACTGCTGCAGCAAAGCCGTTTCTGGAAACTGCGTGACGGGGTCATCATCAGTGATACCGGCAGCACTAAAATGGAAATCATGGAGGCAGCTGAAAATCTGGGGCATGTTTTCATTGGCGGCCATCCGATGGCGGGATCGCATAAAAGCGGCGTCGAAGCGGCGAAAGATGTGCTGTTCGAAAACGCCTATTACATCCTGACGCCAGGGCCTCTGGCAGAACCCTCCCATATCAATAAAATAAAAGAGCTTATAAAGGTGACAAAGGCGAAAGTGGAAGTGCTGTCTGCAAAAGAACACGACCATATGACGTCCATCGTCAGCCATTTTCCTCATTTGATCGCGGCTTCACTTGTGCATCAGCTGGACCGCGAACAGCAATACCCTTTTACGCGGCAGCTGGCAGCGGGGGGCTTCCGGGATATTACCCGCATCGCTTCTTCAGATCCCGTCATGTGGCGGGATATTACCACACAAAATAACACAATGATCGCGGCTCAGCTGGACCAGTGGATGGATGAAATGGCCCATTTGAAAAGCCTGCTGACCGCCAATGAAGAAGAGCCGATCAGGCGCTATTTTGAAAAGGCAAAATCTGTAAGGGATCAATTGCCGATTGCCGGACACGGAGCCATGTATTCTGTGTTTGATCTTTATATCGATATTCCGGATATTCCCGGAATCATTTCTGAAGTGACGGGGTACCTGGCTGAAGAAGACATCAGCATCGTCAATCTGCGTATCCTGGAAACACGTGAAGACGTTTTTGGTATTTTGGTGATCAGTTTTCAGACTGCTGAAGACCGGGAAAACGCAAAAGCGTGTATTTCGAAAAGAACCGCCTACGACGTTTACATTTCCTAAAAAGGAGGAACACGCGTTGCCTATGAATTTATTGTTTGACCACCCTGTTTTGAACGGCTCCATTCAGGTGCCGGGAGACAAATCCATTTCTCACCGGTCGATCATGTTCGGAGCGATCGCTGACGGAACGACGACAGTCGAAGGTTTTCTATTGGGAGAGGACTGTTTGAGCACCATAAACTGCTTCCGGAAACTCGGCGTGGATATCAAATTGGATGAGGACCGAGTAACTATAAACAGTAAAGGAGCGGCAAAATGGGTGGAACCTGCTGAACTGCTGGATACAGGAAATTCGGGCACCACCACCCGCCTGATGCTGGGCTTATTGGCTGGAACCAGTTTCCATTCAGTCATAGCCGGAGACGATTCGATTGCAAGGCGACCGATGAAACGCATTGTTGAACCGCTGCGGTTGATGGGTGCCGATATTCGGGGGCGTCAAAACGGCCATTTTACACCGCTTGCGGTTCAAGGCACTCCGTTATCCGCCATCAATTATACGCTGCCGGTGGCCAGTGCCCAGGTAAAGTCTGCCATTTTGCTGGCCGCTCTCCATGCAAAAGGCACAACGGTCATCGAAGAACCGGTGGCGACCCGGGACCATACGGAAATCATGCTCCGCCAGTTCGGGGCAGAAATCAGCAGAAATGCAAACACGATTGAAATTCAAGGCGGACAATCACTGTCGGCACACCATGTAAAAGTGCCTGGGGATATTTCTTCAGCAGCGTTTTTGATCGGTGCCGCGCTCGTTACTTCAGGAAGTGAAATCACTCTGGAAAATGTCGGAACAAATCCGACCAGAACTGGAATCCTGGATGTGATTGCACAAATGGGTGCCGATTTCACTGTTCATGAAAAAGAAACGGAGGGCGAACCTGCAGCTGATCTGGTCGTCCGGTCTTCCCGTCTGCAGGGAATTGAAATCGGAGGCGCACTCATTCCAAGGCTGATTGATGAAATTCCGATCATTGCATTGATCGCCACCCAGTGCCACGGGACAACCGTTATTAAAGATGCCGAAGAACTGCGTGTCAAAGAAACGGACCGGATTACTGCGGTGGTCAATGAGCTTGCGAAATTGGGTGCTGATATTACGGCAACAGAAGACGGCATGATCATCAATGGCCCGACTCCGCTGTCAGGTGCAGAACTGAAAACCTACGGGGATCACCGGCTGGGCATGATGGCCGCAGTCGCTTCTCTGGCGGCAGCCGGAACCGTATCAATCGACGACCCGGAATGCATTGCGGTTTCATATCCGGGCTTCATGGACCATATAGAACATTTGATTGGCTGACTCTCCTTCGGGGGAGTTTTTATTATGCTAAAAACAGCGTATCGTGTAGGATGGAAGTAGGAATTTGAAAGAAAAGGTGATTGCATGGCAACAATGGAAGAAATTCAAAAAGCTGTCGAAATGGGCGACATGGACAAGGTGAATGACCTGCTCGATTCGTATCTGTTGAGCGGCGATCCCGATGAACAATTCGGTTTGTCCGAATGGCTCGGAGAAATTGGATTTGTGGAAGAAGCGATAAAAGTTTTGGAGCACCTTGAGTTTCTGTTCCCGGAAGAAAGCCAGCTGAAAATCGACAGAGCGAATCTGCTGATTGAAGCGGACAGGGAAGATGAAGCGCTGAATCTGTTGATGGAAGTGCCGAAGGACGATGAATACTACCCGCAGGCATTGGTGACGCTGGCGGATCTGTTTCAGCTTCAGGGCTTGCTTGAAGCTGCAGAAAACCGGCTCAATGAAGCAATCGGCCTCTTGCCCGACGAACCGCTGCTGATGCAGGCTAAAGCGGAGCTGCTGCTGGATTCGGGCAGATATCTGGAGTCCGCAAAGATTTACCAGGACCTGAAAAGAGACGGCGTGGAAATTGAAGGCGTCAATCTTTCGGAACGTTTGGCAGAAGTATACAGTGCCGGGGCGGCTTATGAAGAAGCGCTGCCTTATTACGAGGAAGCCCTTGAAGATCAGATAAAGCCGGACGTTCTTTTTGGAGCGGCCGTCGCAGCATTTCAAACCCGCCAGTATGACAGAGCAGTAAAAAGGCTCGATGAACTGACTGTGCTGGACCCCGATTATTTTTCCGCTTATTTATTGAAAGCACAAAGCCTGAATATGGCAGAAGATTATAAAGCTGCCTATGAAGCCATCAAAGAAGGCATAAGAAGAGATGAATTCGATAAAGAGCTCTATCTCTTCGCCGGGAAACTGGCGATGAAATTGGGCGATACCGAAGAAGGGGTCGAAAATCTGCGGCAGGCAGTGGCGCTGGATCCGGAATATATGGAAGCCATTTACACTCTTGTCTCTTATTTCCACACAGAAGAAAGAGCTGACGATGTTCTGGAACTGGCAGAAGCGGTTGTTGCAAGCGGTGATGACTGGGCCGGTTTGTATCCGATGATAGCTGAAGCCTATGAACGCACGGAACAATATGAAAAAGCGGCGTCTTATTTTGAATTGGCCTATCCCGCTTTTCGTGACGATACCGATTTTCTTGCAAAATACATGCGTTTCCTCATTGAAGAAGGAAAAAGGGAACGAGCACTTGAATTACTTAAAGAGCTGCAGGTGCTGGAACCTGAAAATCAGGAATGGCACGACCTGCAGCACACGCTGGAATGAAAGGAGGATCTGCCATGACCGCTTCAGTTTCGGTTGGAGATAAAAAGCAGTTTGTCCGCTGGTTTCTGCAATCGTATAAGATGAAACGCCGGGAATGCATCTGGATATTAAATTATATGCTCAGCAATGATGAACTGCTTGCAAAGACACATTTCGTCGAAGATGCACATTATTGCCCGCGTGCAATGGTCATGTCATCGACCGAATCGAAAGAATTGCCATTCCGTTTTTACAAAGGCAATCTGATGACGGCCGATGCGGAAAAATCATTTCATGACCTGCGGCTCAATCCCGATCAGGACCTGTATCTTCAATTGAATTTCCCGAACAGGCCGCCTTCGCCTCTGTATCTTTCCGTTCTCGAGGATAATCCCTATCTTCCACTGGATGAAACCATCAGAGCAGAAGATCGGATGCTGGCAGAAGAACTGCTGGCAGAGAGCATGGCGTCTTTCCAGGAGGAAACGATTTTCAAGCAGATTGATGAAGCACTGGATGCCAATGACAAAGACAGGTTTTTTGAACTTTCGGCATTGCTGCACAATATAAAAACGATTAAGAAAATGGAAAGCGAGTAGATTTCATGCATTTTATCGGCAAGGACATAGACCAGTACCTCAGCCAGCGGGAATACGTGGATACTGCGGTAGTGCCGCTGCTGGAATTGAATTTAAGTGAAACAGGATTGAAATCAAGCGCGGGTGCTTCTGAATATCTGCAATCCCTTACCGCTTTGCTTGAAAAACAGTTTAAGGGCAGAATCCTCCTGTTTCCGCCGGTTTCATATACTGCCGGCGCAGACAGAACAAGAATGGCAGAAGAAATTTCTTCGGAAATGGAAAAAGGCGGCTTCAGACACGTGTTTTACATGACGACAGATGCTCAGTGGCGCTCTATGGAAAGCTTGAAAAATGTGCTGTGGCTTCCTGCCATTCCAACAGGGGATATGGACCGGAACTTTAAACAATCCGTCATGGAAGATCAGCTTCGGCAGGTGCTGCCGCTTTTTTTGAATGAATGGTCATAAGCTTCATGAAATGTTCACAAACTGGTATTTAGCTTCACAGCAATATTGACCTGAACTTTCGATTGATATATCATTAGGTTGTCCTAGTAATTATATTTGAATGAGTATGTCCATTGGACTGACCTTGAATGTTAGAGGGGGGAAAAGGATGAGTAACAATCGTGTTTCACGACGTCAATTTTTAGGCTACACATTAACAGGTGTCGGCGGATTCATGGCAGCAGGGATGCTGATGCCGATGGTGCGTTTTGCGGTTGACCCGGTTCTTCAGCAAAAAGGAACCAGCGACTTCGTATTGACTGACCAGCGAGTGGAAGATATCACTGAAGAACCAGTGCGTGTCGACTTTACATTTGAACAGCAGGATGCATGGTATACATCTGAAGTAACAAATTCAGCTTGGGTCTACAAAGAAGGCGACAGATTGATCGCACTTTCACCAGTCTGTAAACACTTGGGCTGTACTGTCAACTGGGCTGGGGATCCAAACCACCCGAATCAATTTTTCTGCCCGTGCCACGCTGGCCGTTATGAGAAAAACGGACAGAACGTACCAGGCACACCGCCGCTTGGGCCGCTCGATGAATATGATGTTCAAGAGCAGGATGGCTTTGTAGCTATCGGAGCAGCAAAAGAAAACACATTAACAGTTTAATAGTTAGGGGGTACGACACCAGTGCTAAACAAGTTATATGATTGGGTTGATGAACGTCTGGACATTACGCCGATTTGGCGCGACATTGCAGACCATGAAGTACCGGAGCATGTTAACCCCGCACACCACTTTTCAGCATTCGTATATTGTTTTGGGGGATTAACGTTCTTCATCACAGTTATTCAGATCTTATCCGGTATGTTCTTGACAATGTATTATGTACCAGATATCGAGAATGCCTGGCAGTCGGTCTATTATCTCCAGAATGAAGTAGCATTCGGAGAAATCGTGCGCGGTATGCACCACTGGGGAGCTTCTCTTGTAGTAGTAATGATTTTCCTTCATACGCTTCGCGTATTCTTCACAGGTTCTTACAAGAAACCGCGTGAATTGAACTGGGTAGTAGGCGTTTTGCTGTTTGGTGTTATCCTTGGATTGAGCTTTACAGGTTACCTTCTTCCTTGGGACATGAAAGCATTGTTCGCTACTGTAGTTGGTATTGAAATCGCTGGATCTGTTCCAATAATCGGCGATATGATCAAAACTTTGCTTGCCGGGGATGAAAATATTCTTGGTGCACAAACTTTGACCCGTTTCTTCGCTATCCATGTATTCTTCTTGCCTGCTGCTTTGCTTGGGTTGCTTGCGGCGCATTTTATCATGATTCGGAGACAGGGTATTTCAGGCCCGCTGTAAAAAGTACGGCTTAACGGATTTTTAAAGGAGGGGACACTATGCATCGCGGAAAAGGGATGAAATTTGTAGGGGATTCGCGTGTTAAAGGTATGGAACATCGCATGCCGAATATCCCGAAGGATTATTCCGAATACCCTGGTAAGACAGAGGCTTTCTGGCCCAACTTCCTTTTGAAAGAATGGATGATTGGTGCAGTCTTCTTAATTGGTTATCTGCTTTTGACTGTCGCTCACCCGTCACCGCTCGAAGGTGAGGCGGACCCGACTAATACAGCGTATATTCCTTTGCCAGACTGGTATTTCTTATTCTTATATCAATTACTTAAATACGAATTTGCTTCAGGCCCATTCAACATTGTGGGTGCCATCATCATACCGGGACTTGCTTTCGGAGCTTTGATGCTGGCTCCTTTCCTGGATCGCACTGAGGAAAGACGCCCTTCAAAACGGCCTCTTCCAACAGGCTTCATGCTTCTTGCAGTGGCAGCCATCATTTTCCTTACTTGGGAATCAGTTGCAAACCACGACTGGGAAGCTGCTGAAGCTCAAGGGCAGATCACACAGGAAGTTGAAATCGATACATCGGATCCGGGTTATGAAGTTTACTCAACGAGTTCCTGTATCAGCTGCCACGGTGATAACCTGGAAGGTCAGGTAGGACCTACTTTGATCGGAACAGGTCTTACAGCTGAAGAAATTGCTGAAATCGCGGTAAACGGTATTGAAGAAGACGGCCAGCTAAAAATGCCAGCTTCTTTTGAAGTGGACGTAGATGGATCAGAAGAAGACCTCCAGGCCTTGGCTGAATTTATTGCCAACCAGGAATCAGAAGAATGACATACTAAAAAAAGAGCCGGTTTCCCGGCTCTTTTTTGCTATCTTGAAAGGAAGAAACTGAATGCTTTCCTTTGTGAATAAAATTTCTGCCTGGCTGATGTTCAAGCCATTTCTCGTATGGTTATTTCTTATTAACCTGGGTGGAACTATTTTCGGATACATATGGTATGAAGGACAATTATCCAGAACTGAGCCGATATTTCTTATCTTCGTACCCGATAGCCCAACAGCCAGCCTTTTCTTCACGATTGTTCTGGGACTTTGGCTGATCGGCAAACGGAGCAGTCTGATCGAGGCACTGGCTTTCATTACACTGATAAAATACGGCTTATGGGCAGTCGTCATGAACTTGTTGACGCTGTGGCAGACAGGCGACATCGGCTGGGAAGGATGGATGTTGGTAGCTTCCCATTTCGCCATGGCACTGCAGGCGGTCCTGTATATCGATCATTACCGGTTCGGCTGGCTGGCGGTAGCGTTGGCTGCAGTCTGGACGTTGCATAACGATGTCATCGATTATGTCTTTGGTCAAATGCCGATTTACAGCAGTTTGTCCGAATACAGCAGCCAGATCGGCTATTTCACTTTTTGGCTTTCAATTGCCTGCATCGCTTTCGCTTTATTCGTTGCCTGGCTCAACAAGCCCGCGCCGTTTCAGTTGACCAAGACTGACCATAGCAGGTAAAATATAAGCAACAGATAATATAGAAAGGGTGTTATTATTATATGGGTATAGGTTCATACATCATCTATTTCGCTGTCCTCCTCATTTTGCCTCTATGGGCACAATTTAAATTAAAAAGAACATATGGCAAGTACTCAAAAGTTCGGTCAACGTCCGGCCATAACGGTGCGCAGGTTGCCCGCATGATTCTTGATCAAAATGGACTGTATGATGTAAAAGTAATTGAAAGTCGCGGCATGCTGAGCGATCACTACAATCCTTTAACAAAAACAGTTGCTCTTTCCAGCCATAACTTTCATGAAGCTTCTGTTGCAGGTACTGCGGTAGCAGCTCACGAAGTGGGACACGCGATTCAGGACGCTGAAGATTACTCATTCCTTCGCCTGCGCCATCGTCTGGTGCCGCTTGTGAATATTTCATCCAATATGTCCTGGGTGTTCATCATGATCGGTTTCTTTGCGCAACTCAGCGGAGCATTGCTTCTCGGTATCATCCTGTTGGCAATGGGTGTACTTTTCCAGATCATCACTTTGCCGGTCGAGTTCAACGCTTCGAACCGGGCGATGGATCAATTGCTGTCAGCAAACATCATCCGCAACGAAGAAGAGCCGCATGCGAAAAAAGTTTTAAATGCTGCTGCCATGACTTATGTTGCTGCAACCGCAGTCGCTGTTTTGGAACTTGCACGTTTGCTCCTGATCTATTCAAGCATGAACCGTTCATAAATGTGGAAAAAGCCGCTCCGACAAACCAGTCGGGGCGGCTTTCGTGTTTATAATAAAAGAAAAAGAAACCGATACTACGAAAAACAGCTTCGCTTTCCTGGGGGCTTGTG